>CAZMKX010000192.1:0-6921 GCA_964566375.1 uncultured Myxococcales bacterium | reverse complement strand
TCGAGCTCGGCGCGGACGAGGCGATCGACTACAGCCAGGGCGAGTTCGCGCCCGCCGTGCTCGCGAAGACCGGCGGCGTCGGCGTCGACGTGGTGCTCGACTCGATCGGCGCGCCGTACTTCGCGCAGCACCTGAGCTGTCTCGCGGTCGGCGGACGGCTCGTCCTGATCGGGCTGATGGGCGGCGCGAAGGTCGAGGCGAATCTCGGTGTGCTGCTGATGAAACGTCTGTCGGTGATCGGATCGACCCTGCGCGCGCGCCCCGTGGCGGAGAAGGCCGCGATCGTGCGCGGCTTCCGCGCGCGCTTCGGAGCCGCGCTCGAGTCCGGTGCGCTGCGCCCGATCGTCGATACCGTGCTGCCGCTCGCGCAGGCGCAGGCGGCGCACGACCGCGTCGAGGCCAGCACGCACTTCGGCAAGGTCGTGCTGCAGGTGCGCGACGCCCTATAGGAAGCCGAGCTGCGGATCGGCGGACGAGGGCTCGAGCAGCGCCGGATCGTCGTTGCGGACCGAGTTCACGCGCGTCGAGATCGGATAGGCGCGCAGCGCCGCGGCGGGTACGGGCACGAGCAGCGCGCGCAGCGCGTCCACGTTGCCGTCGAGCGCGGGATCGAGCCAGCGGCCTTCGGCCTCGCGCGTCAGGATCACGGGCATCCGTTCGTGGATCGCGCGAACGCCCGCGTTCGCGGCGGTGGTGATGATCGCGCACGAGACGACCGGCTGCGCGTCGAGCTCGTCCTTCGGCTGCCAGACCGACCACAGGCCCGCCATCGCGAACGGCTCGCCGCTCGCGAGCCCGATGAAGTGGGGGATCTTGCGTTTTGCCGGCGCCACGGGCGCCTGCCACTCGTAGAAGCCGTCCGCGAGGATCAGGCAGCGCTGCTTCCGGAACGGCTGCCGGAACGAAGGCTTCGACTCGATGCCCTCCGCCCGCGCGTTGATCATCTGCGGCAGCCCCGCGATCGCCTTCGCCCAGGACGGCACGAGTCCCCAGCGCATGAGCGACGCGACGCGGCGCGCCTCGCGCACGCGCACCGTGACCGCATTCTGTGTCGGCGCGACGTTGTAGCGCTTGGCGAGCGCGGCGAGGTCGCCGGGATCGAAGTCGAAGCGCTCGGCCAGCGCCTCCTTCTCGGTGTGCAGCGTGTAGCGTCCGCACATCGCGCGCTACCGGGGCTCCGTGGGGGGACCCTTGAGCTCGACGGTGTTGCCGTCGGGGTCGCGCACGTACATCGACGGGCCGTTCCCCTCGGCGCCGTAGCGCAGACCGACGTCGCCCGGCTCCACGCCGTGCGCCGAGAGGTGCGCGCGAAGCGCCGCCTCGTCGAACGGGACGATCTGGATGGCGAAGTGGTCGAGGTTTCGGCCCTCCAGCGCGGGCGCGGCGCCACCCAGCTTGCCGAGCGGGCTGTCGACCGGAACCAGGTCGATCAAGCTCGCGCCCAGGCGAACCTGGATCAGGCCGAGCGCGTCGAGACGCCGTTCGACGCCGCCGCCGAGCACGTCGACGTAGAAGCGCAGCGACGGCTCGAGCGCGCGCACGCGCAGAACGACGTGGTCGAGCCCGCGGATCGCGAACGGCGGCTTCACGACGCGAGCCGCTTCACGAGCTTGGCGTCCGACGTCCGCTGCGACCGGCGCGCGTTCGCGCGCTCCGCGACGGAGCCGCTCATGCGTCGTCCCGCACGGCCCGGCCGCCGCGCATCACCGGCAGCCAGTCGTTGATCGTGTAGCCCTTGCGCTCGAGCGTGGCGTCGACCGTGCCGGCCTCGCCGAAGTGGTAGACCATCGCGGCGCGCATGCCGCGCGAGCGGTTGTCGGTCGACTTGTGCATCAGGTGACCGTGGAAGATCAGCAGGTCACCGGCCTGAAGGAGCACCGGCCGGGCGCCCGTCATGTCGTGATCGGTGATCTCGACGTAGCCGAACTGCGCGTGCGGCCGCCGATCGGGCTCGACCGCGTGCACGGGCTCCCGATGGGAGCCGGGCAGGACCCAGAGCGGCCCGTTCTCGAGCGTTGCCTCCGTCACGGCGAGCCACACTCCTACCTGAGGCCCGCGGTCGAACGGGAAGTAGAAGGCGTCCTGGTGCCAGGGCTGCCCGAGCGCGCCCGGGTTCTTGAAGATGAACTGCGACAGGAAGCAGTCGACGTCGGGGCCGATCAGCTCCGCGATGCGCGCGAGCAGGCGCGGCTCGCGCGCGAAGCCGCGAAAGACCGGCTCGTGGCGGTGCACGCGAAACAGCTTCGAGGTGCGCTCGGCGGCCGTGCCCGGCGCGTCGCGCAAGGCGGGCTCGGGCATCCGGAAGGCGTCGGCGACGCGCTCGCCCGACTCTGCGCGCGTGCACAGCTCCGCCACGCGCTCGAGCATGGCCTTGCAGACGGACGGCTCGGCGAACGCGGGCAGGACGAAGAACCCGTCGTCCCGCCAGGACGTTCGCTGCGAGGCGGCGTCGAGCATGAGGCGATTATGCGCGGACGCTCCGCGCGTGTCAGCCGATGGCCTGCGGCGAATGGTGGAGCTGGGCGGGATCGAACCGCCGGCCTCCTGAATGCCATTCAGGCGCTCTCCCAGCTGAGCTACAGCCCCACGTCGGTCGCGGCGGAGGCTAACCGTGAGGGGAGGGAGGGTCAAGCCGCGAACCTCGCTGCGCGCGGTCCTTGCGGCTAGACTGCGCCGCGCGCCGGAGTGGCGGAATTGGCAGACGCGCGCGACTCAAAATCGCGTGCCCAAAAGGCGTGCGGGTTCGATTCCCGCCTCCGGCATACAGCGCCCGACGTCCGCAGCCGAACAAGGCTTTGAGCGTACGAGGGCGGACGATGGAACGCACCGCGACCGGATCGAGAGCCGAGCAGCGCATCCGTGCGCTTCTCGACGACACTGCATCCGCGCGCGGCGACGCGTTCTTTCCCGCGCTCGTGAAGGGGCTCTCGCGCGTACTCGGCACACGCTACGCCAGCGTCGCCATTCTTCAGGGTGAGGACGAGCTCGAGACGCTGGCCTTCTGGGACGGCCGCAGCGTCAGTCACGGAGAGCGCACTCCGCTCGCGGGCACCCCCTGTGCCGACGCGATCGCCGCGGAGTTCTGCGTCTTCCGCGATCGCGTCGGCGAGGTCTTTCCCGACGACGTCCGGATCCGGGAGCTCGGCATCCGCAGCTACGTCGGTGCGGTGATCTTCTCGGCCGATGGCCGCGCGCTCGGAGTCCTGTGCGCGATGCACGACGGCCCGCTTCCGCCCGCTGCGGACGACCCCGCGTTGCTCCGTTCCAGCGCCGCGCGGGCGGCGAGCGAGCTGGCGCAGATGCACTTCTCGGCCGCGCTCTCGCAGAGCGAGGCGCTGACGCGCGGAATCCTCGAATCGCTGCGCGACGCGATCGTCGTCACACGCGCCGACGGAGCGGTGGCGTTCCACAACGGCGCGGCGTGCGAGCTCTTCCGCACCGACTCGCTCTGGCTCTCGGGCGTCGCGCTCTCGGACCTGCTGCCGTCGCTCGAGCACGCCGCCTCGGAGCTCGGCGACGGCGACCCGCAGGCCGCGTTCGACAGCGGCGCGACCCTCGAGCTCGAGGCGATCGGCCCCGACGGCGCGTCGGTGCCGGTCGCCGTGACGATCGGCTCCTTCGAGCTCGCCGGCGAGGTGCTGCGCTCGGTGGTCATGCGGAACATCGAGCGGCGGCGGCGCGAGGAGCAGCGCCTGCGTGGCTATGCGCGCGCGCTCGAGCGCGCGAACGCCGACCTCGAGCGCGCGCGGCGCAAGGCCGAGCAGGCCGCCGCGGCGAAGACCGAGTTCCTCGCGAACATGAGCCACGAGATCCGCACGCCGATGACGGCCATCCTCGGCTTCACCGACATCCTTCTCGAGGACGGGACCGCCGACGTCTCCGAGCGCCAGGACGCGCTGCGGACGATCCGCCGCAACGGCGCCTACTTGCTCGAGATCCTGAACGACATCCTCGACTTCTCCAAGATCGAGGCGAATCGGCTCGAGATCGAAGAGGTTCCGTGCGCGCCCGCGCGGATCTTCGCCGACGTCGCGGATCTGATGCGGCCGCGCGCGTCCGAGAAGGGAGTGCAGCTCCTGCTCGAGCTCGACGGTCCGATTCCGGAGCGGTTGCTCTCCGACCCGGTTCGCCTGCGACAGATCCTGCTGAACCTGGTCGGGAACGCCGTCAAGTTCACGGCCGTCGGCCACGTGCGCCTGATCGCGCGCTACGACGAGGCCGATCGCACACTCGAGTTCGACGTCGAGGACACCGGTATCGGCATCGCGCCGGGGGTGATCGCGGAGATCTTCGAGCCGTTCCGGCAGGGCGACAACTCGATGACGCGGCGCTTCGGCGGAACCGGGCTCGGGCTCGCGATCACCAAGCGCCTGGTCGAGCGGCTCGGCGGCGCGATCACCGCGACCAGCGTCGTCGGCGGCGGAAGCACGTTCCGCGTGCGGCTTCCGGCGCATCCCGAAGCGACCGGGGTCGCCGGGGCCGGCGAGTCCGATACCCCGAGCACCGGCCGGATGCGCGCCGCGCTCGAGAGCCTGCGCGCCACCGGTCAGATCCTGGTGGTGGAGGACGGGCCCGACAACCAGCGCGTGATCCGTCACGTGCTCGAGAAGGCCGGTTACAAGGTCACGATCGCGGACAACGGCCTCGTCGGCGTGGAGCTCGCGCTCGCGGCCGTCGAGGAAGGCACACCGTACAGTGTCATCCTGATGGACGTGCAGATGCCGGTACTGGACGGGTACGAGGCCACGCGCCGGCTGCGCGAGAGCGGCTATGCGCGGCCGATCATCGCGCTGACCGCGCACGCGCTTCCCTCGGAGCGCCAACGCTGTCTCGACGCGGGCTGCGACGCGTTCGCGACCAAGCCGATCGAGCGCGTCGTCCTGCTCCAGACCATCGCGCGCCACCTCGCCAAGCCGCCCGAGGTCTAGCCCCGCCGCTCCGCGCCGCGCGTTTTACGCCCGCCCGCGGGGTGCTAACCTCGCCGCATGACCCCGCTCGCTCCCGCGCAGCTCGAGCGCTACAAGCGGCACCTGCTGCTCGACGGTGTCGGCGTCGACGGCCAGCAGAAGCTGCTCGGCTCGAGCGTGCTCCTGATCGGTGCCGGCGGTCTCGGAGCGCCGGCGGCGCTCTACCTGTCCGCGGCCGGCGTCGGCCGGATCGGGCTGGTGGACTTCGACCGCGTCGACGCCTCGAACCTGCAGCGGCAGGTGCTGTACACGACGGCCGACGTCGGTGCGCCGAAGGTCGAGGCCGCAGCCGCCCGCATGAATGCGCTCAACCCCGACGTCGACGTCCGCTTGCACCCCGCGAAGCTCGACGCGTCGAATGCGCGCGAGATCCTCTCGGGCTACGACGTCGTGCTCGACGGTACCGACACATTTCCGAGTCGCTATCTGACGAGTGACGTCTGCGTCTGGCTGGGGAAGCCGCTGGTGTACGGAAGCGTGATGCGCTTCGAGGGTCAGGTCTCGGTCTTCGACGCGCGGAGCGGGCCCTGCTACCGCTGCCTCTTTCCGGAGCCGCCACCGCCCGAGCTCGCGCCGAACTGCGCCGAGGCCGGCGTGCTCGGCGTCCTGCCCGGCGTGATCGGGCTCCTGCAGGCGACGGAGGTGCTGAAGCTCCTGCTCGGCACGGGCGAGCCTCTGATCGGCCGGCTGCTGGTCTACGACGCGCTCGCGATGGAGTTCCGCCGCTTCCGCATCCCCAAGGACCCGGCCTGCGCGGTCTGCGGCGAGAAGCCGACGATCACCGAGCCGATCGACTACGCGGCCTTCTGCGCCGCGAACGCGGCGCCGCCCGCCGCGGATGCGATTCCGGAGCTCGCTCCGCGCGCGCTGAAGGCCAGACTCGACGCGGGGGAGGACCTCCTGCTCCTCGACGTTCGCGAGCCGTTCGAGGCCGAGATCGCGCGCATCCGCGGCGCGCGGCTCCTCCCGCTCGGCAAGCTCGAGAGCGCGCTCGCGGAGCTCGAGCCGTTCCGCGACCGTCCGGTCGTGATTCACTGCCAGCGCGGCGGGCGCAGTCGTCGCGCCTGTGAGCTCCTGCGCGCGAAAGGCTTCTCCCGCGTCGAGAATCTCGCGGGGGGGATCGAGGCCTGGTCGCTCGAAGTCGATCCAGAGGTGAAGCGGTACTGACGAGTGCCGCGGAGGATTCGAAAATGCAGCCGATCCGCTGTCGCGTGTTCCGAGGTCTCCCGAAGGAGGTCGAGGAGGACGTGAACAAGTTCCTCGAAGTCAGCCCGTGCCAGGTCCAGCACGTCGTCCAGAGCGAGTCGGACAATCACGTGACCATCACCCTGTTCTACGAGCTCGTCCCGCGCGAAGAGGACTGAGGCCGGCCCGCTGCAAGCGTCCTTGCGCATCAAGGTACGGCGCTGAATCTCCGATCCGACAATCCGGCAGCTGGGCTGCGGGGTGGACGTGACGAGCGAGGACGAAGGCAGCGGCCCGCCGACGCTGGAACGAGTGATGGCGCTCTACGGGGGTCGGCCCGTTCCGCCGCTTGGCGAGCGCCTCGCCGAGCTGGGCGGCGAGCTCACGAAGAAGAGCGCGCTCGGCCTGCTCCTGATCGACGCGGCGCCCCTGCTCGAGATCGAGCGACTCTACGGCGCGCGCGCGTTCCGCACCGCGATCGAGGCGCTCTCCGAGCGCGTGCGCTCGCGCGTGACGGGCGAGGCGGGCGAAGACCTGATCCTGACGTCCGGGGCGCTCGAAGAGGAGCACCTGCTGCTCTTCATTCCCCGCCCCCGCGGGGACGCCGAGTTCTTCCTGAACGACCTGCCGCTGCTCGCGGCCGAGCTGCGCGCGTGGGCGCCCCAGGGCGTCAAGCGGGTGGTCTACCCGTACATGCACCACGCCCCGGAGCTCGCGATCGGCACGGGCTTCGTGCTGCACCGTCCCTTTCAGCGACCCGAAGCGCAGA
>CAZMKX010000191.1:0-6926 GCA_964566375.1 uncultured Myxococcales bacterium | reverse complement strand
CGCCGCTCGCGCGCTCGAAGCAGCCTCTGCGCTGCTTTTCCGCGCCGGTGAAGCTGCCGCGCTCGTGACCGAAGAGCTCGCTCTCGATCAGGTTCGGCGAGATCGCGCCGCAGTTCACCGGCAGCATCACCGCGTTCTTGCGCGCGCTGGTCTGGTGGATGGTTTCGGCGACGAGCTCCTTGCCGGTACCGCTCTCACCGGTGATGAAGACCGTCGCGTCGGTCGGCGCGACGCGCGCGACCAGATCGTAGACCGCGAGGATGGGCGCGGAGCGACCGACCATGCGGCCGAAGCGGCCCAGGTCGCGAAGCTCGCCGCGGAGGCTACCGACCTCCGATTTGAGCGCGCGCGTGCGATTCACGTTCATCAGAGCCGTGCGCAGGCGAACGCGGTCGATCGGCTTCATCAGGTAGTCGAGCGCGCCCCCCTGCATGGCGAGGATCGCGGAATCGACGGTCGCGTTGCCGGTGATGACGATGACCTCGGCGCCCGCCGCCACCGGTTCGTCGCGAAGCCACGCGAGGCCGTCGGCATCGGGAAGCAGGAGGTCGACGATCAGGACGTCGGGGCGGCTCTCGGTCATCCGCGCGCGCGCTTCGGCAGCCGAGCTCGCGCAGCGGGTCGCGAAGCCTTCGCGCTGGACCAGGGCCTCCAGGCTGATGCGGAAGTTCTCGTCGTCGTCGATGATCAACGCGTTGAGGGGTGTCATCACGAGCTCCTGCTAGGCGGGGGGGGGGACTCGTTCAGGTCGAGCCAGTAGCGGACGACGTCGACGAGGTACTCGCCGGGAGCCCGCGGGTTGATCTGCTTGACGACGAAGCTGTTGGCGCCGAGCGCGTAGCACGCGCTCACGTCGTCCTGCTGCCGCGACGAGCTGACGACCACGATCGGAACCCGCCGGCCCGCCTCGGTGTCGCGCAGCTCGCGCAGGGCTCCGCGGCCGTCGAGCCGCGGCATCTTCAGATCGAGCAGGATCAAGCGCGGAGGCGCCGCGTTCGGTCCGGCTTCTGCCATGTAGTCGACGAGCTCGGCGCCGTCGCGAAGCACGCGAACGCGGTCTTCGAGCGAGTGGCGCCGGAAGGCGCGCAGCGCGACCGCGATGTCGTTCGGGTCGTCTTCGACGAGCAGGATTTCAGGTCGCTTGCTTTCCATTTTCAGCTTCATCCGGTATGGGGATCGTGAACGAGAAGGTCGCGCCCTTGCCCACCGCGCCCTGCGCCCACAAGCGGCCGCCGTGGCGGCGGACCATGCGCGCGACGACAGCGAGGCCGATGCCGTGGCCCTCGAACTCGCTGGAGCTGTGCAGCCGTTCGAACGCCTTGAAGAGCTTCTGATCGAAGCGCGGATCGAAGCCGATGCCCTCGTCGCGCACGGAGTACACGACCTCGGCGCCGTCGACGTGGCCGTCGATCTGAACCCTGGCCGTCTCGCCCGGCTTCACGAACTTGCAGGCGTTGGAGACCAGGTTCGCGAAGACGGACCGCAGCATCGAATCATCGGCGAAGGCATTGGGCAGGGTCCCGATCTTCATCTCGCAGGGCCGGTCGGGCCAGGCTGCCGTGGCCTCGTCGCAGATCTCGCGAACCAGTCGAGTCACGTTCAGGTGCGCGCGCCGGAGATCCGTTCGCCCGCTTTGCGAATAGGAGAGGAGCGCGTCCATCAGGCCGACCGCCGACGTCGCGCTGCCGATGATTCGCTGCAGGTACTCGGCCTGCGTCTCGTCGAGCCGGCCCGCATAGTCGTCCTGGAAGATCGCGGCGAAGTTGATGATCGCGGCCAGCGGGCTGCGCAGATCGTGCGACACGGAGTAGTTGAAGGTCTGCAGATCGGCGATCGTGTCGTTGAGCTCCGCGGTTCGCTCCGCGACCCGAACCTCGAGGGCAGTCCGGAGCTTCTCGAGCTCGCCGTGTTCCCGTTCGGTGGTGTGGATCTTCTCCTCGAGTACGGCGTTCGCCTCGGCCAGGATGCGAGCGCGCTTCCACGACACAGCGCCGAGATGCAGCGCCACCGCGATCAAGCCCGACGCGAGCACGCCTCCGGCGAGCGCGACGAGCGGCCCCTGACGATAGGACCGGGGTATCGCATCGGGCGTCGGCCAGACCGACAGCTTCCACGGCTCGCCGAAGCGCGGCGAGAGCTTCGCCTCTTTCGCGAACGCGGCGAGATCGTCGGACGGCGCCGGCGCGTCGCTGTGTACGATCTCGCGGCCGTTCAGGCTCAGTGCAAATCCGTAGTCCCCGGCGGCGTCGAAAAAGAGCGCGCTCAGCAGGCGATTCGGGTCGAAAACGGCGAGGATCGAACGCTGCTCGGCCGCGAGGTACGAGATGCGCAGGTACGCGCCCAGAAGCTGCCGTCCGTCGCCGACCGAGACGGGCCCCAGGATCGCGTCGGGTGGATGATCCTCCGCCTGCCACGTGCGAAGCAGCGCAACGGCCTCGCGCGCGCCTCGGGCGCTCTCGTCCGTGGCGGGAAACGCGAGTGCGACGACGGACGGATTCTCCGCCATGAACGTCTCGACGCGAGCCGACGTGCCGTCGCTCTCCGGAAGCGTCGCCCAGAGAGCGGCACGGCGTTGGAGGTCGGCGTACAGCCGATCGATCTCGGTTACACCGAGACGCGACAGCCCGATTGCCCGCGAGGCCACCTGCGAGCCGACCTCGGTGTCCTGCTGGCTGCGCAGGTTGAGCGAAAGCATCATGGCCAGCGCGGTGCCGAGCACGACGATCACCGCGATCGCGACGGGCCCGAGGCCTTCCGCTCCGGGAGTCCGGCTCCAGTTCATTTTTTCAGTCTAGGCACGGATCGCGTCGCGTCCTGCCGCCTCGCGCCGAAGAGCCCGAGAGCGACCAGCGCCCCGAATGCGCTCCACGTGCGCCTGCGACCGACGATCCAGCCCAGAGCCGCGATCGCCGCCAGGGTCACGTACGGCCGTGCGTCGAGCCGCTTCTGCAGGTCCGCTCCCAGGGTCGCGAGATCGCTCGCCATTTTCGCCTCTCAGCGCCTTGCCAGGAGGCGGCCGAGGAGGTAGCCGGCGAAGAGAAAGATGCAGACGACGGCGATCGGCTGGTCCTTCACGAGCTTTCGCGCGCGCGTGTCGAGGTCCCGGAGCTGGTCGCGCGCTCCGTCTAGGCGCTCTCGCAGCGCGAGCGGCTCCGCCATCGAAGCGCGCTCGGTCGGGCTGGCTGTCTCTGCCACCACGTTCGTCTCCTCACGTCCGTACGGACGGGAACTCCAGAGTTGCAGGATCCAAGCCGCCTTCTCGCCAGCGGTGCGCGCGCGGCGCGCTTGCGAGAGGGGAATTGCTACAAATCCGTGTAACTCTTACATGGACTTGCGGAGGTTCTCCTCGGCGAAATCCCAGTTCACGAGCCCGTCCAGGAACGCGTTCACGTAGCGCCCGCGCTCGCTGCGGTAGTCCAGGTAGTAGGCGTGTTCCCAGGCGTCCATGCAGAGCAGCGGAGCCTGGCCCGAAGCGAGTGGCGTGTCGGCGTCGTGGGTCGACTCGACAGCGACGCGCTCGGTGCCGGGATCGTAGATCAGCCAGATCCAGCCCGAGCCGAAGTGCTTCTTGCCGAGCTCCGCGAACGCGTGGCGAAAGGCGTCGAACGAGCCGAACTCGGCGAAGAGCGCGCGAGCGATCCGTCCGTTGCCCGGCTCGCCGCCGCCGCCGGGCTTCATGCTGCGCCAGTAGTGCGTGTGGTTCCAGACCTGCGCGGCGTTCCGGAACACGTCGCCGTCGCTCGTCTTCACGATCGTCTCGAGCTCCACCTTCTCGAGCGGCTCGCCGCGGATCAGCTTCGAGAGCTTTTCCACGTAGCCGCGATGGTGTTTCTCGTAGTGGACCTCCACCTGCTCGGTGCGAAGGTGAGGAGCCAGCGAGTCGATCGGCCAGGGCAGGGGGGGAAGCTCGATTTTCATCGTGACGAGCGGAGCAATGCGCGTGCCGTTCCGCTCGTGGCGGCGCTCACGGATGGCGCGCCACTCCTCATCGATTTCTACAAACGCAGCCCTTCGCGGCGGTTCTCCGGGCTCAGCGACCGCATCGCGGTCGTCCCGATCCGGCACGTCGCTTGCTCAAGCGGGTGATAGCGCAGAGCACCCAACACTTTTCACGCAGGGACCTCGGTCGCGAGGGACCGGGAGGTTCGAGATGAGCAATACGACGAAGCGCGTCACCGGAACGGCAAAGCAGATCGGCGGAAAGGTGGCGAAGAAGCTCGGACAGGTCGTCGGCAGCGAACGCCTCGAGGCGGAGGGCCGCGCGACGGAGCTCGAAGGGAAGGCGGAGAAGGAGCACGCCAAGATGCGAGAGCGCATCAAGGGGGCGGTCGAAGAGAGCGCCGGCGAGATCCAGCGGCGCGCCGGCAAGCTGCTCGACGACGAGACCATGGAAGCCAAGGGCGTCGTGCGGAAGGTCACGGGCCGCGTGCGCAGGGAGTCCAACAAGTGATGGCATGGCGCCAGCGCGGTGACCCGGGCTTCGGCTCGTTGGTCGCTCTGCGAGCTGGCATCGCCACGGGTGTCTCGCCCGTCTCCCCCCCAATGTGGCGGGCGAGGCACCCATCTCCCTCGTCCGCATTCCCATGGAGCGACCCGTTCATGAAGCCAGCCGTCATCTGCCTCGTCGAGTCGGAAGGAGAAGCGAAGCGCATCATCGCGCAGCTCCGCGCGTCGGGATTCGCGCGAGACCAGATCTCCGTTCTGCTGGCGGGAACGCGCGCGCGGCCCGACATCGCGACGAATCTCGGCTGGCTGGTCGGTCTGGGCGCAATCGACGGCGAAGGAGTAGGATCGTTCCTCGCGGCGGGCCCGATCCTCGCGAGCCTGTCGGCCGCTCGCGACGATCCGTCTGCCGGAGGGCTGATCGGCGTGCTGCGTACCCTGGGGATCAGCACCGTCGTGGCGGAGAGCTACCGGGACGATCTCGAGGCGGGCCTCATCCTGGTCTCCGTGCATACCGACGATCGTCGCGGTCGCGCGCTCGCCAAACGCACCTGCGAGGACGGCGGCGTCCAGGGCGTCCGACTCACACAGTAGGACCACGCGCAAATCAGAATCATCGTCGGGAGAGCCCGGAGGCTTCACGAAATGTCCGAAGATCGACCGGGTGCGACTCCAGAGTCGAGTAGACGCTCGTCCCTGCCGCTTGACTGGCATCGCATCGCCCTGGCCAGCATCGGCGACGCCGTGATCGCCACGGACAACGACGGCCGGATCACGTTCCTGAACCCGGTGGCCGAGTCACTCACGGGCTGGAGCCACGACGAGGCGATCGGCGTCGCCCTCGAAGGTGTCCTCAAGATCATCAATCAGCGGACGCGCCAGCTCGTCGAGAGCCCGAGCGTTCGCGCGCTGCGCGAGGGCGTGATCGTGGGACTCGCGAACCACTCGCTACTGATCGCGAAGGACGGCGCCGAGAGCCCGATCGACGACAGTGCGGCGCCGATCCGCAACGAGCGCGGCGACGTCGTCGGAGTCGTGCTCGTCTTCCGGGACGTCACCGAGCGCTATCGCCAGGAGCAGGCCCTGCGCGAGGCCCTCAGATACGCCGACGACATCGTCGCGACGCTGCGGGAGCCGTTCCTGGTTCTCGACGCCGAGCTCCGGGTCTTGACTGCCAACCGGTCCTTCTACCAGACGTTCGGCGTCACCTCGGAGGAGACGATCGGGCGCTTCGTCTACGAGCTGGGCGACCGCCAGTGGGACATTCCGAGGCTGCGCACGCTTCTCGAGGAGGTGCTCCCTCGCCGCGACAACCTCGAGGACTTCGAGGTCGCACACGACTTCCCGACGCTCGGGCCGAAGATCATGCTGCTCAACGCCCGTCGCATTCGCACGCCGGGGGACGATTCCAAGCGGATCGTGCTCGCCATCGAGGACGTCACCGAGCGCCGGGAGGCGGAGCTCACCGTGCAGGATTCCGAGCTGCGTTACCGCCGCCTGTTCCAGACCGCGAAGGACGGCATCCTGATCCTCGACGCGGGCTCACTCGAGATCACCGACGCGAATCCCTTCATGACGGAGCTCCTGGGCTACACGCACGAAGAGCTCGTCGGAAAGGAGCTCTGGCAGATCGGCCCATTCGCGGACAAGGAAGCGAGCAAGGCCGCGTTCCGGGAGCTGCAGGAGAAGGGTTACATCCGCTACGAGCACCTTCCGCTCCAATCGAACACGGGCGCGCAGGTCGAGGTCGAGTTCGTGAGCAACGTCTACCCCGCAGGCGAGCGTCTGGTGGCTCAGTGCAACATCCGCGACATCAGCGAGCGCAGCCGCTTGGAACGGAAATCGCTGCAGCAGGCGGAGGCGCTCGCGGATCTGGATCGTCGCAAGGACGAATTCCTGGCGATGCTCGGACACGAGCTCCGCAACCCGCTCGCTCCGATCATGAACGCGGTTCTCGTGCTCGGGCAGCAGCCGAACGAGGAGCCTCTCCAGCGTCAGGCGCGCATGATCATCGAGCGACAGATGGGTCAGCTCACTCACCTGGTCGACGACCTTCTGGAAGTCTCCCGCATCACGACCGGAAGGATCCACCTCCGCCAGGAGCGTCTCTCCCTCGACGGAGTCGTGAAGAGCGCAGCGGAGACGATCCGCCCGCTGATCGCGCACCGGGGACACCGGCTCGAAGTCTCGCTTCCGCCGGAGCCGATCTGGCTCTTCGCGGACGCCGCCCGACTGGAGCAGGTCGTCGTGAACCTGCTCACGAACGCGGCGAAGTACATGGACGATCGCGGGGGGATCCGGTTGTCGATCCGGCAGGAAGGCGACGAGGCGGTTCTGTGCGTGCGTGATTCGGGCGTCGGAATCGCGCCCGACCTTCTGCCGCGAGTCTTCGACCTGTTCCGGCAGGGCGAGCGGTCGCTCGACCGGTCGCAGGGCGGGCTCGGCATCGGACTCAGCCTGGTGCGACGACTCGTGGAGCTGCA
>CAZMKX010000190.1:0-6946 GCA_964566375.1 uncultured Myxococcales bacterium | reverse complement strand
AGTGTCGCGCAGAGCGCAGCGGCCGGATCGAGTACGCGCAAGTGCTCGTCCCGCGTGCCGGACTGCCGTAGCGCGACGGCTCAGAACTCGAGCTTCACCGGCGTCGTACCCATCGCCAGGCGCGCGAACTCGCGCGCGAAGATCGGCCGCGCGATTCCCGTGCGCGCGAGCAGGGGCACCACGAAGCGCAGCAGCACGCGACTCGCGAGCGTGCGCTGGAAGAGCACGGACGGCGGACGCGCCTGCATGGCCTGGATCTCCTTCACCTCGGGAAGACGCAGCTCGGTGACGCGCTCCGCGGCTGCGTCGAGCTCCTCGGGCGAGGCGCCTCGCGCGAGCGGCGGGCCGAGCTGATTGGCGACCACCAGCGCGTCGCGCAGCGCGATGTTGATGCCCTGCGCGCCCACCGGCGACATCGGGTGCGCGCCGTCGCCGAAGAGCAGCACGCCGGGCGCCGACCAGCGTTCGAGGTGATCGCAGATCACGTCGAGCAGGAACGGCTGGGTCACCTCGCCGCGGTGGGCGCGCACCCAGCCCGCGAGATCGCCCGGCACGTTGCGCTCGAGCTCGTCGAGCATGCCGTCGACGCCGCGCTTGCGCAGCTCGCCGAAGGACCCTTTCTCGATCACCCAGCCGATCTGCAGCCCTCCGTCGGGCGACGGGAAGCAGATCGCGAAGTGGCCGCGGCCGATGCACGCGCGGGCCGCGCCGCGCATGAAGTCCGGGAGCGGCAGCTTGAGCCAGACCACGTCGAAGCTCTGCGGGTCGCGCGCGACCTCGAGCCCGGCGCGCTTGCGCACGAGCGAGGCGCGTCCGTCGCAGCCGAAGACGAAGTCCGCGCGCAGCTCGCGCACGCCGGACGCCGCCTCGACGCGCACGCCCGCCACGCGCCCGTTCTCGCGCAGCAGATCCCGCGCCGTCGCGCCGCGCAGGAGCTCGAAGTCGGGGAACGCCGCGCACCGCGCGACCAGCAGCTCGAGCAACGCGGGCTGCGAGACGAAGCGCGGCAGAGCCGAGCCTGCCGGCAGCGCGCTCGTGTCGACGTGGATCAGGCGCCGGTCGTCGAGAAACACCGAGAGACTCCGGACTTCGGAGTGAGGCAGCGCGTCGAGCTCGGCGCCGAGGCCCATCTGGTTCAGCGCGTCCACGCCGCCCGGCATCAGGCCCTCGCCGCGGAACTCGCGCGCGAAGTCGCTCTGCCGCTCGATCAGCGAGACCGGGACGCCGCGACGCGCGAGCAGGAAGGCGAGCGCCGCGCCTGCGGGCCCCGCGCCGACGATCGCCGCGCGCACGGCCTCAGACCTTCTCGACGTCGCCGTCCGGCATCCACGTCACCTGCGCGCGCTCGGTGATTCCCGCCGGCTCGAAGAGCGCGCGGTACGCGTAGAGCGTGTCGAGGTGCTCGTGGAACTCGACGATCCGGCCGTCGCGGATCACGAACAGGAAGTGGTAGTGGTTCTCGTAGTCGTGACCGCTCGCCTTCGAGCGCCCGCGGATGACGAGCTCTGCCGCGACGCGATCGTCTTCCGCGGTCAGGTGCCGGATCTCGGGGTGCAGGCCGATGCGGACGTCGTAGAGGCCTGCGATCGACTCCACGATGTTGCGCATGATGTCGTGGCGGCCCTGGAACTCGACGCCGTCGGGCACAGACGGCGGCAGCCAGAAGCGCACCTCGTCGCCCAGCAGCTTCTCGATCGTGGCGTAGTCGGCGTCCTCGATCGCCTCGAAGTAGCGCCGCACGACCGTCTTGTTGGCTTCGATCGACACGCGCCGACTCTACCACGCGGCGGACGCGCTGCGGCGCAGTCCGGAACCGACACGTGCAGCGGGCTGCTGGCGGCAGGCCGGTGCGCGGGCGGACTCCGGCGCTTCCCCGGTCGGCACTGCACTTGCTCTCCTTGCGATGCGATGATCCCGCCCGAGGACCGCGAAGTGGACGAGCCGATCGAAGCCAGCGAGTGGCTCGAGGAGTCGCTGCCCGTCGAGCCGGGCGGCACGCTCTCCGTACGCAGCGCGCGTGGCTCGCTCGACGTGCGCTCGCACGACACCGACGAGGTTCGCGTCGAGGCCGAGGCGCGCGGGCGGCGCGCCCACCAGGTGAGCTTCCACCTCGAGCAGTCGGGGAACGACGTCCGCTTCGAGGTACTGAGCGCGGGCTGGCTCGCCGGCCTCTTCCGCGGGCTCGACGTGCGCGTGCGGATCTGGGTCCCGCGCCGCTACGCGCTCGATCTGCGCACGCACGGCGGGGACGTGCGCGTGGACGGGATCACCGGGGACGTCTCGCTCAGGACCAGCGGCGGCGACGCAAGCGTCACTCGGATCGTCGGGCCGATCGAGCTCGTGAGCTCCGGCGGGAACCTCGAGATCGAGCACGTCGACGGCGACGTCCGCGCCAAGACGTCCGGCGGGAACGTGACGCTGCGCGACGTCTTCGGCGAGATCTCGACGCGCAGCTCCGGCGGCGAGCTCAACATCGACGGTGTCGACGGTGCCGTCGATCTGCGCTCGAGCGGCGGCTCGACGTCGGTGCTCTTCCTGGGCGATCCCGAGGGCGAGATCCGTGGCTCCGGCGGCTCCATCGAGGTGCTCTTCCGCGAGGGCGCGCGCTGCGAGCTCGACGCGCGCTCGAGCGGCGGCGACATCGTGCTCGACGTCGACCTCGACTCGAAGCGCGAGCATTCGCGCCATCGCATTCACGGCGCGATCGGCGCAGGCGGTCCTCTGCTCAAGTTGCGCAGCTCCGGCGGCGGCATCCGCATCGGGCTGCTCTGACCTCCGTCGATCACGCGCTCCGTTCGCGCAATCCGATCCACGCCGCGAGCGCGGCGTCCTTCTGATCGCGGCCCCAGGGCGGTCCGAGGCCGGCACCGAGCGCGGCGATCGCCGCCTGCACGCGCGCGCGCTGCTGCGCGAGCGCGCGCTCCGCGTGGTCGCCGAGCCGCTTCTCGACGATCGCGACGAGCGGCAGACGGCACGTGCCCGCCGCGCGCGCGAGCGCGTCGCGGAAGAGCACGCCTTCGGCCTTGTGCATGCGGAAGTGCACGGCCAGGATCTCGGCGACGCTCCAGTCGGGCATGGGATCGCTCGTGAGCACGGCGACCGCGGCGATCTCCTGTTCCACGCGCCAGGCACGCGTGCGTTCTTCGCGAAGCGCACGCACCGCGTGCCGACGCGCGGCGGCCATCGCGCGCGCCACGACGTCGCGCGCGTCGTCCGGCGCGAGCCCCGACGCCGCGTGGTACGGCTGCTTCGCCCACGCGAGATCGGCCGGCTCGACGAGCTCGACCCGATGGCGGTCCACCACCTCGAGGTCGCCGTCGTGCTCGGCCAGCGCGACGAGCGCCGCCCAGCCCGAATGCGCCTTCAGGCCGAGCGCGATTCGCTTCACGGCGCCGGCTTCGGCGGCCACGCCGCTTGCGTCTTCTTCCCTTGATCGAAGACGACGTAGCCGGCGCTCTCGACGTCGATCGCGAAGACGTGGAACGCGGGCTCTTCCGGCTTCCAGCCGATCTTCGCGAACAGCGCCTCGCCGTAGCGCCTTCGCGCCGCGCGGTCGTGGAGCGCCACGCCGCGACCATAGAGCTTGAAGTCGCCTTCGCTGCCGTCCTTCTTCGACACGGTGCTGTGTACGACGCAGCGCGAGTCGCGCAGCAGATCGAGCGCCTTCGGCGAGCGCCACATCATTCCGAGCTCGAGCTCGCCGTCGCAGAACACGAGCTCGACCGGCGAGATGCGCGGGAATCCGTTCGCGCGCAGGGTGCCGAGCAGGCACAGTCCGGTCGACTCGAAGCGATCCTCGCCGACCTTCGCGAGCTCCGGCGCTTCGCGCTTGAACGCGTCCCAGTTCATGGCTGCCAGCGATGATAGACGGGACGCGTGTCGGGCTGGCGCGGATCGAGCCAGGTCGTGTGCAGAACGCGCGAGATCCGCAGCTCGAAGAGCACCTCGTCGGGCTTCACGTGGTGGACGACGGCCGACTCGGCGGCCCGGCGGAGCGCCGGATCGGCGACCCTGCGCGCCCGCCCGCTGCAGTAGAAGCTCTCGTCGTCCTTCTCGGCGGGGTAGCCGTGCAGCGCGTAGCGACGATCGCGCTCCAGATCGAAGCGCTTGGGCGAGGCGCCCCTCACGAACACGTAGAGACCTCCGGCGTGAAGTGTCGGGCAGACCGGGTGGACGCGCGGCCCGCCGTCCGCGCGCGTCGTCGCGAGAAAGCCGAGGCCCGGACCGCTCGGCCCGATCGGGTACAGGAGCCGCCGCGCGGTTGCGGCGAGCGCGGGCTCGCGCGTCTCGAGCTCGGAGAAGCTCACGGACATCTCGTCCTCCTCGAGCTCGAGGCTATGCGAGAGATCCTGACATCTCTTGTCAGCTGAATCGGCTAGGCTTCGCGAATGCGGGCACGCCGGCTCATCTCGGTCCTTCTGCTGCTGCAGAGCCGCGGCCATGCGACGGCGTCCGAGATCGCGGGCGAGCTCGGCGTCTCGGTTCGGACGGTGTATCGCGATCTGGAAGCGCTCGGCGGCGCGGGCGTTCCGGTGACGACCGAGCGCGGACCGGGCGGCGGCTGTCGGCTGCTCGGCGGCTACCGCACCCAGCTCACCGGCTTCGACGCGGGGGAGGCCGAGGCGCTGTTCCTGTCGGGTCTGCCGGGGCCCGCTGCCGAGCTCGGGCTCGGCAGCCTGCTCGGCCGCGCCCAGCGGAAGGTCTTGGCGGCCCTTCCGGCCCGCCTTCGCGAGGCGGCGCTGCTCGCCGACCAGCGCTTCCTGCTCGATCCGCACGGCTGGTTCCAGACGCAGCCCGCGCACCCCGCGCTCGAGACGCTCGCCTCGGCCGTCTGGCGCGACCGACGCGTGCGCTTCGCCTACGAGCGCATCGACGGACGGGTGGTCGAGCGCGACGCCGACGCGCTCGCGCTCACGTTGAAGGGCGCTCTCTGGTACCTGGTCGGGCGCGTCGGCGCTGACCTTCGCGTCTACCGCGTCTCGCGCGTGACGGACGTCTCGGTGAGCGAGGTCGGCTTCGCGCGCGACCCGGGCTTCGACCTGGCTGCGTTCTGGGCGAAATGGTCGGCGGAATTCGAGAACGGCCTGGCGGCGATCCCCGTCACCGTGCGGATCTCACCCGATGCGCTCGCGCAGGTCGAGCGCATGGGAGACCCGTTCACGCGCGCGCCCGCCGTTCCCGAGCCGACACTCGACGGTGACGGTTGGACGCGTCGCATCCTGGTCTTCGAGAAGCTCGAGTACGCGCGCCGCGAGCTGCTCGGCTTCGGCGCGTCCGTCGAGGTGGTCGAGCCCGCGGAGCTGCGCGTGCAGCTCCGTGAGGCGGCGCACGCGCTCGCGCGCCTCTATTTCTAGCGTCAGCGCGCGGCGACGCTCGCGGCGGCTTCGCGCTCCTGCTCGCGCACGGCGGCGGAGCTCGACACGGCGGCGAAGTTCGGCTTGAACATCGACGTCAGCGCCGGCACGAGCACCATCGCACCGACCATGTTGGCCGCGAGCACGATCGACATCAGCAAGCTCATGTCCGCGGCGAAGCGAAGGCTCGAGATGAAGTACCAGAAGATGATCCCGCCCACGAGCGTCGAGCCGGTGAAGAAGACCGCCATTCCGGTGGTCGTGATCGAGATCCGGATCGACTCGTCGATTCCGTGGCCGCGCTTGCGCTCCTGCACCATGCGATCCATCAGATACAGGCCGTAGTCGACGCCGACACCGACACCGAGCGCCTGGACCGGCAGCGTGTTCACGTCGAAGCCGATGTTGGCCAGGTACATGTACGCGAGCGAGACGAGCGTCGCCGTGCCGAGCGACAGGCACAGCAGGAAGCCGATCGCGAACGAGCGGTAGGTGATCACGATGACGAGGAAGATCGCGGTGAACGACGCGACCAGCGTCGCGTTGTTGCTGCCCTCGACCTCGTCGTTGCTCGCGCCGAGCACGCCCATCAGTCCGGAGGCGAGCGCGAAGCTCGCGCCCTCGGCCCACTGGCCCGACTCACGCCGTACGAAGTCCTGGTCCTTGTACTTCACCCACAGCTCCGGGCTCTGGTACAGGCCACGCCGGCGTACCTGCGCGTGGATGCCTTCCTGCTCGTCCTGCCACTCGGACTCGACGTTGTAGTTGCGGCGATCGAGCTCGGCGGACTTCTGCAGCGCGTACGCCGTGACCAGGTCGAAGCCGGGCACGACCGAGAGCTCCTTCAGGTCGGCGTCCGCGATCTTCTGCACGCTGTCGTAGCCCTTCTCGACGAGGCTCTGCACCAGCTCCTTGCTCGTGCGCGGCAGCGTGAGGATCCGCGCGGTGGAGTCGGCGGGCGGCGGCTCGCTGCGATCGGGGCGCGTGACTTCCTGCTTCCGATAGTTTCCGTCCGCGTCGCGGATCATCACCACGAGCTCGGGATCGCGCGGCGGAACCAGCGGGCCGAGCCAGTAGCGCACCCGCGCCTGCAGATCGTCGCGCGGGACCTCCGTGCGAATGGCGAACTTTCCGGTCGGGCGCGCATCGATGTAGGTCTGCGCGCGGTGGACGGCGTCGTGGATCGTCTCGGCCTGGTGGTCGCGGTAGAACAGGCGGACGGTCGCGTTCTGCGCTTCCTGGTCGCGGTAGGGATTCAGCACGCGCGGGTCGGGCGAGCCGGCCTCGTACAGATACAGCAGCCCGCCGATCTGGTCGCCCGTGTTCGGGATTCCGAGCCAGCGCGGGTCGACGTTGTGGTAGGAGCGGTTGATCGACTTCAGGTAGTCGACGATCGAGACCGAGCCGCCGACCTTCGGGTCCTGCTCCATGTAGCGCTGGAACGCCTCGATCTCCTCCATGACCTCGGGGCGGTGTACCCCCCCTTCCTTCTCGGTTTCGACGACCACCACCAGGTCGTCCGAGCCGTAGAACTTGCTCGCCACGACCTTGGCCGACTGGTTGAACTCGCTGTCCGGCCAGAGCACGGGCGT
>CAZMKX010000189.1:0-6958 GCA_964566375.1 uncultured Myxococcales bacterium | reverse complement strand
CGCCGCTCGGGAGGACCGCGTTGTACACGCCGCGAGAGCTCGCCGAATACGCCGCGTTCCGCAGCGCCATGGTCGCACTCCGCGCGCTGCCGCTGCTGCGCGCCCAGCGCGTGGCCGCATCGGCTGCGCGCCGGATCTTCGATCTCGGCGGGAAGCGCGTCGAGTACGTGCTCGCGAACCTCCGCATCGCCTACCCCGACCGATCCGAGGCGGACCGGCGCGAGATCGGCCGCGAGAGCTACGTGCAGTTCGCGTGGAACCTGATCGACGTGGCGCGCGGCGCGCACTGGGGACCGGCCGAGCTGATCGAGCGCGTCGAGATCGAGGGCCGCGAGCACCTCGAGGCGGCGCTCGCGAGGGGCCGCGGCGCGCTGGGCCTCACGCTGCACCTGGGCAGCTTCGAGGTGGCGATCCGCATCGCGCCCGCGGTGGGTCTGCCCCTCACCGTGATCGGCCGGCCGCTCACCAACCGCCTGCTCCGCGCCGACATGTTCGCGCAACGCACGAGCACGGGCGCCGAGCTGATCCTGCACCGCAACGTCGCGCCGCAGATGCTGCGCGCGCTGCGCAACGGCCGGATCGTCGCGGCGCTGAACGACCAATACACGCGGCGCTCCCGAGGGGTGATGGTTCCGTTCTTCGGGGTGCGCGTATCCACGTCGCCCGGCCCCGCCATGATCGCGCTGCGCGCCGGAGCGCCGATCGTGCCCGCCGCCTGCGTGCGCATCGGACCCGACCGACACCGATTGGTGATCCGGCCGGCGTTGCCCGTTCCGGAGACTGGCGACCGGCGCAAGGACGTGGAAGTTCTGACGGCACTCGGAAATGCCGCGCTCGAGACCTTCATCCGCGAGCATCCCGAGCAGTGGATGTGGAGCCATCGGCGCTTCCGCCACAGCCCGGATCTGCCGGGCGACCCCTACGGCGGACGCCAGCGGCGAGGCTAGCGCCAGGTTCCCTTCGCGCGTTCGAACGCACGCACTTTCACCCCGCCCATCGGCTCGACGACGGCGGCGTAGACGTTCGCGTTCTCGTCCGTCAGGTACACCGCACCCGCGCCGCTGCCCCAGCGGCCGGGATTCGCGGGATCGACGGGGATACCGCGCTCCGAGAACGCGATCACGGGGCGCCCGGAATCCGCGTCGATCGGAAAGGTCGCGCCGTTCACGACGGCGTCAGCGGCCTTCTCCTCGCGCGCCTCGACCGTCTCTCCCGAGCCTTTGCCCGAGCTGCCTCCCGATCCGCTCCCCGAGCTGCCGTCGGAGCCCGATCCGCTCGAGGAGCTGTTCGGGTCTTCGAGCTCGAGACCTCGCTCGGACTGGTCCTCCCACGGGAGCGGCACCTCCGCTTCGGAGGCCGATCCGCTCTCGCCGAGCGCTGCGACCTTGCCGCACGCCTTCGGATCGAGCTCGATCTCGCGCACGCGGTCGCCTTCGGTGATCGAGTAGCTGCGGTCCGAGTCGCGCACGACGACGGCCATCGCTCCGCAGCTTCCCGAGCCCGGAGCCGAAGGCGCATTGAAGAACACGAGGTGCGGCGTGGCCTCGGAGACCGCGCGGGATCGCGCCTCCTCGAGCGCCCCGGCGATCTTCACTGCACTCGCCTTCGTCTCCTGCGTCTGCGTGAAGCGCGTGACGCTCGGAAACGCCATCAGCGCGAGCACGCCGAGAATCGAACAGACGACCAGGATCTCGATCAGGGTGAAGCCACCCGATGCGCCGCGTTCGTCGACCATGACGGATCTCCGATCCCCCTCCGTCACGTCCCCGGAGACGTTCACGCTCCGTGCCCGCGAATCGGACCCTCGGGAACGCGCAAGAGTGGAAGCGCTCTGCCCAATCTGTCCGCCCGTCTTCCGCCGGGTGTGGAGCGCGCTTCCCAGGCTGCCGGCGATCTGCCTGCGTGCGTTCGCTACGATGCGGCCGTGATTCGCTCCTGGCGGCTTGCGGCGGCGGCGCTCGCGTTCGTGTTCTCGATCGGCGCGCCCGCGCGTGCGCCTGCCGATCCGCTGCCGGTCGTGATCGTCCTGTCCTGGGACGGCACGCGGCACGACTACCCGGAGCGCGCGAAGACGGTCGCGCTGGCGCGCATGCAGCGCGACGGCGCGCGGGCCGAGCGGCTCGTGCCCGTGTTTCCGTCCAGCACGTTTCCCAATCACGTCTCGCTCGCGACGGGCGCACCCGTCGACCGCCACGGGATCATCGGGAACCGCTTCACGGATCGTGCCGGGAAGGCGTTCGACTACAGCAACGACGCGAGCTGGATCCAGGCCGAGCCGATCTGGGTTGCGGCGGAGCGGCAGGGCGTTCGAGCCGCGACTTTCTTCTGGGTCGGATCGGAGACCGACTGGCGGGGCCGCGGGGCGACCGATCGCAGAGCGCCATTCGACGGCTCGATCGGCGAGGCGGAGAAGGTGGACCAGATTCTCGCCTGGCTCGACCGACCCGAGGCCGAGCGACCGCGCCTGATCCTGTCGTGGTGGCACGGCTGCGATCACGTCGGCCACGAGGAGGGACCCGACAGCCCCGCGATCGCGGAGCAGCTCGTCGCGCAGGATGCGCAGCTCGCACGGCTCTTCGCAGGGCTGGATGCACGCAACGCCTGGGGCTGGACGACGGTGATCGTCGCGAGCGACCACGGCATGACCGGCGCCAGCGACGCGCTCGCGGTCTCGCCCGCGCTCGATGCCGCGAAGATCGGCGCGCGCATCGAGTACGGCGGCGGCGAGGCGCAGGTCTTTCTCGCGAATCCCGCGCAGCACGCGGCCGCGCTCGCGGCGCTCGCGAAGATCCCGGGCCTTCGCGCGTACACGCCCGAGAGCCTGCCGGCGACTTACCGCAGCTATTTTCCGGGGCGCAGCGGCGATCTCACGCTCGTCGCCACGCCGCCCGCAGTTCTCGCGCGTCCGCTTCCCGGCCGAGCGCTGCGTGGCACGCACGGCTTCGACCCGGCGCTTCCCGACATGGGCGCGATCTTCTTCGCACTCGGCCGCGGCGTGCCCGCCGGCGCGAAGCTCGGCGCGGTGCGCGCGATCGACCTCGCGCCCACCGCGGCCGCGCTGCTCGGAATCGAGCCGCCCGCGAGCTCAGAGGGCCGAGCGCTCTTTCAGACCGCCTCGAAGAGCGACGCGAAGCCCTGACCGCCGCCGACGCACATCGTCACCAGTCCGTAGCGCTTCTTCCGGCGCTTGAGCTCGCGCAGGATGTGGCCGGTGAGCCGCGACCCGGTCATGCCGAACGGGTGGCCGATCGAGATCGAGCCGCCGTTGACGTTGAGCTTCTCGTCGGGAATGCCGAGCACGCGCTGCACTTGCAGAACCTGTGAAGCGAACGCCTCGTTGAGCTCGACGAGGTCGATGTCGTCCATGCTCATGCCGAGCCGCTTCAGGAGCTTCGGCACCGCGTAGATCGGGCCGATGCCCATCTCGTCGGGCTCGCAGCCGGCGACGGCGGAGCCGCGGTAGATGCCGATCGGCTCGATGCCGAGCTGGCTCGCGCGGCCGGCCGACATGAGCAGCGTCGCGGACGCGCCGTCGGAGAGCTGGCTGGCATTGCCCGCCGTGACCGTTCCGCCTTCGGGCTTGAACGCCGGGCCGAGCTTGCGCAGCCCCTCGATCGTGGTGTCGGGGCGGTTGCACTCGTCCTTGTCGACGACGCAGTCCTCTTCGCGGGGCTCTTCGCCCTTCTTCTGCACCAGGCGGCGCGTCTTCATCGGCACGATCTCGTCGTCGAAGTAGCCGAGCTCCTGTCCGCGGGCAGTGCGCTGCTGGCTGCGCAGCGCGTACTGATCCTGGTCCTCGCGCGAGACCTTGTATCGCTCCGCGACCACCTCCGCGGTCGCGCCCATCGCCATGTAGAGGCCGGGCGCCTTCTTGATCGCGGTCGGATTCACCAGCCGCTTCGTGTTCTGCGTGCCGTCCTGCATCATCGTGATCGTCTCGACGCCGGCACCGATCGCGACGTCCGCGCCTTCGTGGATGATCTGGTGCGCGGCCATCATGATCGCCTGCGAGCCCGACGAGCAGAAGCGGTTCACGGTCGTCGCGGCGACGGACGAAGGCAGCCCCGCGACGATCGTCGCGATTCGGGCGACGTTCATGCCCTGCGCTCCCTCGGGCATGCCGCAGCCGGCGATCAGGTCACCGACCTCGGCCTTGTCGACGTTCGGGTTGCGCACGAACAAGTTCGAGATGCAGTGCGCGAGCTGGTCATCGGGGCGCGTCAGGTTGAACGAGCCCCGGTGCGCTTTGGCGAGGGCGGTGCGCACGCTGTCGACGATCACGGCTTCCCGAGACATGGATAGTCCTCCGGCAATGAGGGAAACGGACCCGGGCATCATACTAGACTGAGCGGGTGGACGCGAAGTGCTCTGCCTGACGATCGACAATCTGGGCGGCATCGCGGAGGGCGGGGCGCCCGACCCGGCCCATCCCTCCCTCGTGGTCGGGCTGCCGCGGATCCTCGCGCTCCTCGAGGAGTGCCGCGTGCAAGCGACGTTCTTCGTCGAGGGCTACGCGGCGGAGGTGTTCACGGGCCCCGTGACGCAGATTCGCGACGCCGGGCACGAGCTCGGCCTTCACGCCTGGAAGCACGAGCCCTGGGGCGAGCTGTCGCCTGCCGACGAGTCGAGACTCCTCGAACGAGGCCTCGAGGCGTTCGAGCGTCGCCTGGACCTGCGACCCCGGGGTTTCCGACCGCCCGGGGGCAAGCTGACCGACGCGAGCGCTGGGCTGCTCGCGCGTCTCGGGCTCGACTACGTTTCGACCGCGCGCGGGCACGAGCGCGGCCTGCGCGGCGTGCCGTTCGAGTGGCGGCGCGTCGACGCCTTCGCGCTGATCGAGCGCTTCGGCGGCTCGCAGAAGCCCGAGGCGTATTTCGCGGCGTGGACGCGCGACGCGCTCGCGCACGAGCGGACCGCTCCAGACGCACCGTGGCTCGTCGTCGTGCACCCGTTCTGCGCCGGGCTCGATCCGCACTTCGAGCCGTTCGCGGCGTTCGTGCGGACGCTCGCTCGCGGGTTCGGGCCAGGCGCGTTCCGCAGCCTCGGCAGCCTGTTCCCGGCGCCGCTCGAGCGCCCCGGAGAAGCGCGCTGACCTCGCTGCAGCGATTCCTCGCCCGTGCCTTCATCGCGGCACACCGTTCGGTGTACATCGCGACGGCAGGCCGCATCGGCGGGCGGATGGGGAGCCTTCGCGTCCTGCTCCTCACGACGCGCGGCCGGCGATCCGGCGAGCCGCGCACGGCGCCGCTCGTCTACTTCGAGGACGGCGAGCGCACCGTCGTCGTCGCGTCGAACGGCGGCCAGTCGCGCGATCCCGCGTGGTGGTCGAATCTGCAGACGACGCCGGAGGCGAGCGTGCAGATCGGCGCAGCCCGGCTGCGGGTGCGCGCGAGACTCGCGAGCGCCGAAGAGCGCACGCGGCTCTGGCCTCGCATCAAGCGCGAGAACCCGGCGTACTCGAGCTACGAGAAGAAGACGAGCCGAGTGATTCCGGTCGTGATCCTGGAGTGCTGCTAGCGCACGAGCGCGCACCCGGGAAGGGGCGTGGTGCACTTCCTTGACGCTTGCCCGGGACGCGGGCGAGCATGCCGCACGGAATTCGCTTGGGGTGTCGATGCTGCGCCGGGCCGTCCTGCTGTGCCTCCTGCTGCTCGCGCAGTCGCGCGTGACGCTGGCGTTGCCGCCCGGGTTCGTCGAGGAGGACGTCGGAAGCGGCTGGACGGAGGTGGCGGGTCTCACCTTCGACGCCAACGGCCGTGCCTACGTCTGGGAGCGCGCCGGGCGCGTATGGATCGTCGAGAACGGCGTGAAGCGTCCGACGCCGCTGATCGACATCCACGACGAGGTCGGCGGTTGGCGCGACTTCGGACTGCTGGGCTTCGCGCTGCATCCGAACTTCGCCCAGAACGGCTACGTCTACCTGTACTACGTCGTCGATCGGCACCACCTGAGAAACGCCGGGACCGCGAGCTACAACCCGAACGCCGACGACTACTTCAGTGCCACGATCGGACGCATCACGCGCTACACGGCGCTCGCGGCCGATGGGTTCAACAGCGTGGACCCCGCGAGCCGACTCGTGCTCGCGGGCGCCACCGCGAACGACGGCTGTCCGATCCTGTATGAATCGCACGGCACGGGATCGCTCGTCTTCGGAACCGACGGCACCCTCCTCGCGGCTTGCGGTGACGGCGCGAGCTACACGGGCCAGGACAACGGCAGCCGCCCCGAGACCTACTACGTGCAGGCGCTCGCAGACGGCGTGATCTCGCCCAAGGAGAACGTCGGCGCGTTCCGCTCGCAGCTCGTCGACTCGCTCTCCGGCAAGCTCTGGCGAATCGATCCGCTCACCGGCGCCGGCGTGCCGGGCAACCCGTTCTACGAGCCCGGCAATCCTTTCTCGAAGGCTTCGCGCGTGTGGGCGGTCGGCGTGCGAAACCCCTATCGCATGACGCTGCGTCCCGGCTCGGGCTCGCACGAAGTCGCCGACGCGAATCCCGGCACGATCTACCTGGGGGACGTCGGCTGGGACACGCTCGAGGATCTCCACGTCGTGAAGTCGGGCGGACGCAACCTCGGCTGGCCGATCTTCGAGGGCATGGATCCGCATCCCGGCTACTCGACCGCGGACGTCGTGAACCTGGACGCGCCGAATCCGCTCTTCGACGGCTCGAGCTGCAATCGGCCGTTCTTCTACTTCCGCGAGCTCGTGGTGCAGGAGTCACTGACGCCTCCGAATCCGACGTTCGCGAACCCGTGCGGCGGGACGATCACGACCGAGCCGACCTTCATGCACCAGGCGCCCGAGGTCGACTGGGGCCACTGGTTCAACGGACCCGCGCGCGCGAAGGTGTTCACGGGCAACGCGCTCACGCCGGTGGCGATCGGCGGAGCGGGATCGCCCGTCGCCGGCGACGGCTTCGGCGGGAACGCGTCGACGGGGGGCGTCTGGTACACC
>CAZMKX010000188.1:0-6964 GCA_964566375.1 uncultured Myxococcales bacterium | reverse complement strand
GCCTGATAGAGCTCGAGCAGATGCTGGTCGAAGGTCTGCATCTCCATGTCGGAGTGTCCCTTCTCGATGTGGTCGCGGATCTCGACCGCGCGATTCGGATCGCGAATGCACTCGCGGATCGAGCGCGTGGTGCGCAGGACTTCGACCGCGGGAACGCGGCTGGTGCCCTTCTTGTTCGGGAGCAGCCGCAGCGAGACGATCGACTGGAGGTTCTCCGCCAGCCGCTCGCGCACCTGCTGATGCTCCTCGACGGGAAAGAACGAAACGACGCGGCGCAGCGTCGTCACGACGTCGTTCGTGTGGATCGAGGAGAAGACCGCGTGGCCGGTCTCTGCCGCCTTGAGCGCGGTGTCGACGGTTTCGGCGTCGCGGATCTCGCCGACCATGATCACGTCGGGGTCCTGGCGCAACGCAGCGCGGAGCGCGGCCGGGAAGCTCGGAGTGTCCGTCCCGATCTCGCGCTGCGTGATGATCGAGCGCTCGTGCGTGAAGATGAACTCGACCGGGTCCTCGATCGTCACGATCTTGCACTTCAGGGCGCGGTTGATTTCCTGGAGCATCGTCGCGAGGGTGGTCGACTTGCCCATGCCCGTCGCGCCGGTCACGAGCACGAGGCCGCGCTGCACCGAGGCGATCGTGCGCAGGACCGACGGCAGGTTGAGCTCCTCGAAGCTCTTGATCGAGAGCGGGATGACTCGCAGAACGATGTTGTAGGCCTTCCGCTCGCGCGAGATGTTCACGCGGAAGCGGCCTTCGCCCGCGATCTCGTAGGCCATGTCGACTTCGGACACGCCATCGAGGCTCTTCGACGGATCGAATTCGAGCAGGAGACGCGCGATGGCCTCGGTGTCGGCCATCGTCAGAACCTTGTACTTCAGCTCGACGAGCTCGCCGTTGAAGCGATACAAGGGCAGGTATCCGACCTGGAAGTGGATGTCGGACGCACCTTTCTCGAAGCCCAGCCGGAGAAGCCGATGGAGTCGCTCTCGATCCATGGTGAGGTCCCAAAAGCGCGGCGCGATTCGTCATCGCGCGCGGTTTCCACTCCTTCGGCCTCGACCTTCCGGCGCTTGATGGGAGCCGGATCGACCCTGCCCTATACTGCGCCCCCGATGCACGTCGCCCGCCTGATCCTGGTGCTCGCGCTGAGCTTTCCGTCCGCAGCCTGGTCGCAGACGGCGACTCCCTCGACCGAGGCTCCGGGCCCCGAGGACGTCGGGCCCGCGCCGAAGCCTCAGCCGCCGTCGAAGCCGCTCGACCTCGATCGGTTGCTCCGGCCCCCCGGAGGCGCGATCGCACCCCCGGTGGAGCAGACCTACGGGGGCCGGGATCGCGGCGCGTGGCAGGACGAGTTCGTCCGAGCGCGGGCGGAGGTCGCCGACCTGGAAGGGAAGGTCGAGAACCTGCAGAGCCGTCTACGCGAGGCCACGGGTGGCGACTGGAACTACGCGCCGGCCGGCGGCGAGATCAGCGATCCCGAGGTGCTCAAGCTGCGCGCGCAGCTCCGCCGCGATCGGCAGTCGCTCGAGGCTTCTCGTCAGCGCCTTCGCGATCTCCAGGTGGAGGCGTCGCTCGCCGGTGTGCCCGAGGAGTGGCGCGGCCCCTGAGCGCTGCTCCGCAGCGAGCCGGCAGCGCGTGTGCAACTCCAACGTGCTCGCGGGTGCGCCGCGCGAAGCCGAGTGCGCACTCGCAGTGGTCGCAGGCCGAAGCGTCGAGCCTGCACAGGGGCTTTGCGCGAGGTCTTGCCGGCTGGAGTGAGTCGGCACGCGCGATGCATCTCTCGCCAGCGTGCGAAGCACTCGCCAGATCGCGCTCATGGCACCGCTCGTCGCCGCGCTCGCGGGCTGCTCGAGCCTGTCGCCGAGCGGCTCCCGAACGGATTCGGCGCGCACGCCGGACTCGCTCACTGCCGTCGTGTCGCAGCTCAAGCTGCACATGCGCGACGACACCTACCGCTTCGAGCGCTCCGTGGCGGAGGGCGGCAGCAACGTCTATGCAGCGGCGCTCTGGAAGCTCGACCGCCTGGCGGCGCGTCGCGCGCAGCCCGTGGAGGCCTGGCAGAACGCCGACTACGTGATCGAGTTCGCGCGCGGGAAGGCGCTCGAGCGGCTGCGCCGCTACGACGAGGCGCTGCAGGCGTATCGGCGCGTGCAGGGCTCGGGCTCGGTTCTCGGCGATGCGGCCGCGGAGCGCGCACAGGTGACCGAGAAGTTCTCCGCGGCCTCGAAGCCGCCCGCGCAGCCGTTCGCGAGCCCGGCCGACGAGCTCGTCTTCATCGAGAGCCGCCTCGCGCTCTGGCGCGACCTGCGGCTCGAGGTGCGCGACACGCCGCAGGAGTCGCTCGCGCGTGAAGAGGTCGAGGCCTGGGAGGTCGTGCGCGTGGACTGGCTCGCGCGCGCGGGGCAGGTCGAGGACGCCACGCGCGCGTGCCGCGCGTTGATCGAGTCGAATCGCGAATCGAAGCTCTTCGCGAGACACCTGATCCGGCTCGGCGATCTCTACGCCGACTCCGCGCGACGCGAGCAGCTGAACGCGCGCGCGAAGCTGTCGACCTTCGACGCCGAGCGCTACGACGCGCTCCTCGACCAGGCGTTCTCGGCCTACGAGCTTGCCGGCGAGGACCGCAAGTCGGCCCTCCGACGCGAGGCTCGCACGCGCATCGACGCGCTGCTCGCGTATCACGAAGAGGTGCGAAACCATGCGCAATGAAGCGCGCGTCGGACTCGCGCTCCTGGCGCTCGGCCTCGCGCTGGCCGGCCCGACCCTGGCGTCGGATCTCTCGGACTGCGACGAAGCCGCGCGCCTCCTCCTCGCGCCCGAGCTGCGCAGCGACCAGGATCGGGCGAGCGAAGCCACGCAGCTGCTCGCGTCCGAGCGCACGCGCAAGCTCGCCGACCTGTCGTCCTCGTTCGTCGACCTGGGGCTGCACGCCTCGGTGCAGGCAGCGCCGTTGAAGCTGTTGCGCTCGGTCGGAGACATCGGGCGCGAGCTGCGCGACTGGAACGACCGCAGCGAGGTCGAGGACGAGGCCCTGACGCTCCTCGCCGCGGGCGCGCGCAACGGTGACCTCGACGCGGCCAGCCAGGAGCTCTTCGAGCGCCTCCGCCAGCGCGAGACCGCGGAGCACGTCGAGCAGCTGCTCGGCGACGCGGAGCGCGCGCTCGCGTTCGGGGACCTTCGGCGAGCGCGGCGGGCGGTCGACCGTGCGCTCGCGCTCGAGCCGGGCTCGTCGCGCGGCGACCGCCTCCTGGACGAGGTCGCGAAGCGCGAGTGGAGGGCGAGTGCGGAGACGCAGCGCGCGGCCGACGGCCCACCCGAAGGCGAGATCGAGATCTGGGAGATCCGGCTGGGAACGGCTCTCTTGTTGAACGACTTCGCACGCGCCCGGGAAATGGGTCCGGACGACGAGGGCGACGCCGCGCTCGCGCGCGCCACCGCGCGCTTCCTCGCGGGAGATCGCACGAGCGCGCTCGACGACTTCGCGCGCATCGCGCGCGGCGACGACGCCAGCGCGGAGCGCGCGCGACAGCTGCTCGCCGACCCCGAAGTGAATCCCGGCGGGAAGCTCGACGACGAGGTGAGTCAGTACCGGACGCGCCGAGCGCTCGGTTGGATGGGCGGAGAGGATCTGGCGGAGTCGGCCGTTCCGTCGACGGAGGACGCGCTCTCCTTCACGCGCAGCGGCTATCGCGCGTGGCAGGGCTCGTACAAGGCGTGGCGGAACGTCCTGCGTCCCGTCAATCTGCTGATCGACGCGCCTGCGCGCGCCTGGCGATCGTGGCAACCGGACGGACTCGCCCTCCATGATGCAGCCGCACGCTATCTCGAGCTCTCCCCACGGGGCGACCGCGCTTCGGAAGCGTCCGCCTGGCTCGAGACGCTGGGCGCGCAGGATCGGGACAGCTCGCGTGTCTCGGCCTTCCGCGACGGCATCCTCGTCCTCCCTCGCGCGCACACGCGCTGGGGCCGGATGGCGTCGACGCGCGTCGTGGTGTCGCGCGCGGCGCTCGCCGACCTGGCCCCCGAGCTCGCTGCACGGCTCGATGCGAGCGGCGCCCCGGCCCTCCTGCTGGCGCTCGACACCGAAGCGGGTCGGGCGACGGCGACGGGCTCGGCGCTTCCGGCGGACGCTTCACTCGCGCTTCTGTCGTCGCTCGCCGATGGCGTGGAGCAGTCGACGCTGGCAGCTCGCGGTGGAAGTGCGAGTGGCGTGCTCGAGACCCTCCGGCGGCTGGACGCTCGACTGCGCCGCGGGCGAACGCTCGTGGCGCAGGCATGGACGCCGGAGCAGGGCGGGGGTCTGGAGTCGCTGGGCAGCGCGGTTCTCGACGGCGAGCGCTCGAAGCTGGCGGGCGACGTCACCGTGGAGCGGAACCGCGACTCGCTCAACGCCCGGCGCGGTCTCGGCGGCAGCGGCTCGTTCTGCCCGCGCGAGACGGCCTGCATCGACCTGCGCCAGGACGTCGACTCCACGGTCTTTGCGCGCACGGACGCGGACGGCGAGGTCGGCATGGGCGCGAGCGCCGGATTCGAGGCGGCCCGCTTCTCGGTCGAGGTCGGATCCTCGGGCCCGCGCGCCTCGCTCGTGATCCCGTTCGCGCGCTGGCTCGGCATCGGGCGCTTCTTCCCCGTCCAGGCGCGGCTCGCAGTCGGCCTCGACGGGATCTCGGCCGGTCCACAGCGCGACGACGCGGCGGACGACGCTCCGGATCCGTCGCTCTAGTCGCCCTCCCGAGCGCGGCGCTACACCAGCCGGCGTACGGCTTCCAGCAGGCGATCGACGACTTCCGGGCGCGCGTTGTCGCCCATCAGGCCGATCCGCCAGATGCGGCCCGCCAGCTTGCCGAGGCCGCCCCCGATCTCGATGCCGTGCTCGTCCAGCAGGCGTCGGCGCGCAATGGCTTCGTCCGGAAAGGGCGGAATCACGGCGTTCAGCATCGGCAGGCGGTACGGCTCGGCGACCAGCATGCGGAAGCCCATCGGCTCGAGACCGGCGACCAGGCGCAGGTGTGCCGCGCGATGGCGCGCGAAGCGCGCCTCGAGTCCCTCCGCGAGCACGCGCGCCAGCGCCGTGTGGAGCGCGTACACCATCGAGATCGGGGCGGTGTGGTGGTACACGCGCTTCTCGCCGAAGTAGCGACCGATCAGCGACAGGTCCAGGTACCAGCTCTGCACCGGGCGGGTGCGGCGATCGAGGCGCGCGAGCGCGCGGGGACCGAGCGCGAGCGGCGAGAGCCCCGGTGGGCAGGCGAGACACTTCTGTGTACCCGAGTAGATCGCGTCGACCTGCCAGTCGTCCATGCGCACGTCGATTCCGGAGAGCGACGTCACGCAGTCGAGCACGACCAGGGAGCCCGCTTCGCGCGCGGCGCGCGCTACGTCTGCAACCGGCTGCGCGACGCCGGTGGATGTCTCGGCGTGAACGAGCGCCACGACGTCCGGACGTCGCGACCCGATCTCGGCGACGAGTCGCGCCGGGGAAACGATCTCGCCCATCTCGGCTTCGACCCGGTGGACCCGCGCGCCGCAGCGCTCGCCGATCACCGCCATCCGCTCGCCGAAGACGCCGTTCACGGCGACGAGCAGCGAGTCGCCCGGCTCGAGCAGGTTGACGAGGCATGCTTCCATGCCCGCGCTGCCCGTGCCCGAGATCGGCAGGGCCAGCGATCCCCCGGGCGCGCGGAACACGCGCAGCAGCTGTCGCTGCAGGTCGTCGAGAAGCCCGAGGAACGCGGGGTCGAGATGACCCACGAGCGGGCGCGCGAGCGCCTCGCGGACCTCTGCGGACACGTTGCACGGGCCGGGCCCGAGCAGAAGCCTCTCGGGCATGTCGGCTGCTCTCATGGCGGCGAGTATACTGAGTGTGATGAACCAGCGAGGGTGCGATGGCGAGTGACTGCCTGTTCTGCCGGATCGCTTCGCGCGAGATTCCCGCGAAGGTCGTCTACGAGAGCGATCGGATCGTCGCGTTCGAGGACATCCACCCGCAGGCGCCCGCGCACGTGCAGCTGATCCCGCGCAAGCACATCGCGAGCACGCTCGAGATCGCGCCCGACGACCAGTCGCTGATCGGCGAGATGGTGCGGGTCGCCGCCGAGCTGGCGCGGACGCTGGGCTTTGCCGACGAGGGCTATCGACTCGTCTTCAACACCGGGGGTGCGGCCGGCCAGACGGTCTATCATCTGCACCTCCACCTGCTCGGCGGGCGCACGTTCCGCTGGCCGCCCGGGTAGCCCTGACCTAGACTGCCGCCGGATCTTCAGCCTCGAGGTCGGCCAGCTTGTTTCGCTTTCTCCTGCTGCTCGTCGTTTGCGGAGCTGCGTTCGTGATGATCGAGCCGCGCTGGACGTCCGAGACGCGAACGCTCTCGCTGCGCGTGCGCACGCCCGACGAGCTGGTTCGAGGCGTTCAGGGGGCGGCGCGGACCCTCGGCGACAAGGCGGCCGAGCGCGTCGCGGGCGCGATCGCCGAACCGCCGCCCGTATCGGCGGCACCGCCGGAGCGCGCCGCTCAGCCCGAGCAGCACAGCGCCGAAGAACGCGCTCGGCTCGATCGACTGGTCGAGGAGAAGACGAGGGAGCCATAGGTATCGTGCGCACGCGGGTCGAGATCGAGGAGCACGAGGCCCGGTACCTCGAGCCCTGGGCCGTGCGCGCACGCGAATCGCGAGGCCGGATCGAGGCCGAGCCCGAGCATCCCCACCGCACGGTCTTCCAGCGCGATCGCGACCGCGTTCTGCACGCGCGAGCCTTCCGGCGCCTGCAGTACAAGACGCAGGTCTTCCCCTATCACGAGGGCGATCACTTCCGGAATCGCCTCACGCACACCCTCGAAGTGGCCCAGATCGCACGCACCGTCGCGCGCGCGCTCGGCGCGAAGCTCGTCGAGGTCGAAGCGATCGTGCTCGCGCACGACAACGGCCAGACGCCCGACGGCCACGCCCGCGAGCGGGTCCGGCACAACC
>CAZMKX010000187.1:2805-6971 GCA_964566375.1 uncultured Myxococcales bacterium | reverse complement strand
CCATCGTCATCGAGACCGACATCTTGTCGAGCGGGATCCCGTCGAACAGGATCTTCATGTCCTCGACGGAATCGATCGCGACGCCCGCCTTGCCGACGTCGCCGACCACGCGCGGGTGGTCCGAGTCGTATCCGCGGTGAGTCGCCAGATCGAAGGCGACCGACAGACCCATCTGACCGGCCTTGAGATTCGCGTGGAAGAACGCGTTCGAGGCCTCGGCCGTCGAGAAGCCCGCGTACTGGCGGATCGTCCAGGGCCGGTTCGCGTACATGGTCGCGCGCGGCCCGCGCAGGAACGGCTCGACGCCCGGAATCGTGTCGGTGAGCTCGAGGCCCTCGAGGTCCGCCGCGGTGTAGAGCGGCTTCACCGGAATGCCTTCGGGCGTGTTCCAGATCAGCGTATCCGGGCTCTCGCCGCCGAGATCTTCGCTGGCGAGCTTGCGCCAGGCGGCGACGTCGGCACTGACTTTGGGATCGGGCTTGTCCACGCCTGGCCTCCGAGACTGCGGGGCGTGGAGAATACCAGCTAGGCCGCGGCTTTACATGCTGCGGCGGTAGCGACCCCCGACGTCGAAGAGCGCCTCGCTGATCTGGCCGAGGCTGGCGACCTTCACGGTCTCGAGCAGCTCCTCGAAGACGTTCCCGCCCGCGACCGCGACCTCCTGGAGCCGGCGCAGCGCGGCCGGGGCCTTCGCCGCGTGCCGCGCGTGGAAGGCGCGCAGGTTTGCCAGGCACTGCTGCTTCTCTTCGTCGGATGCGCGGATCAGCTCGCGCGGCGTCGCCGCTTCCGTTTCCGGGCTCGGGTTGAGGAACGTGTTCACGCCCACGATCGGCAGCTCGCCGGAGTGCTTCAGCGACTCGTAGTGCATGCTCTCGTCCTGGATCTTGCCGCGCTGGTACATGGTCTCCATCGCGCCGAGCACGCCGCCGCGCGCGGAGATTCGCTCGAACTCCTGCAGAACCGCCTCCTCGACCGCATCGGTGAGCTGCTCGAGGTAGTAGGAGCCCTGGATCGGATTCTCGTTCTTGAGCCAGCCGTACTCTCGGTTCAGGATCAGCTGGATCGCGAGCGCGCGTCGCACCGATTCGCTGGTCGGCGTCGTCACGGCCTCGTCGTACGCGTTCGTGTGCAGGCTGTTGCAGTTGTCCTGCAGCGCGAGCAGCGCCTGAAGCGTGGTGCGGATGTCGTTGAACGACATCTCCTGCGCGTGCAGCGACCGGCCCGAGGTCTGGATGTGGTACTTCAGCTTCTGGCTGCGTTCCGCGGCCGCGTAGCGCTCACGCAGCGCGATCGCCCAGATGCGCCGCGCCACGCGCCCGATCACGGCGTACTCGGGATCGAGGCCGTTCGAGAAGAAGAACGAGAAGTTCGGCGCGAACTCGTCGATCGCGAGCCCGCGACGCAGGTAGTACTCGCAGTACGTGAAGCCGTTCGAGAGCGTGAACGCGAGCTGCGAGATCGGGTTCGCTCCCGCTTCGGCGATGTGGTAGCCCGAGATCGAGACCGAGTAGAAGTTCTCGACACCGTTGCGCGAGAAGTACTCCTGCACGTCTCCCATCAGCTTCAGCGAGAACTCCGAGGAGAAGATGCAGGTGTTCTGAGCCTGGTCCTCTTTCAGGATGTCGGCCTGCACCGTGCCGCGAACCCGCGCGAGCGCGTCCCGGCGGATGCGCGCGTAGGTCTCCGCGTCGACCACCTGGTCGCCCGAGACACCGAGCAGCGCCAGACCGCGCCCGTCGTGCCCCTCGGGGAGCGGCCCCTCGTACCCGGGCAGTCCTCGGGCGTTCAGCTCCGCGCGGACGCGCTCGAGCTGTCCGGTCCGACGCAGGTGCTGCTCGACGGCCTGGTCGATCACCGCGTTGAAGAAGAAGGCGAGCACCACCGGCGCGGGGCCGTTGATCGTCATCGAGACCGACGTGTTCGGCGCCAGGAGGTCGAAGCCCGAGTAGAGCTTCACGGCGTCGTCGACGGTGCAGATCGAGACGCCCGACGTCCCGACCTTTCCGTAGATGTCGGGACGCTCGTCCGGATCGCGGCCGTAGAGTGTGACGCTGTCGAAGGCCGTCGAGAGGCGCACCGCCGGCTGCGCCTTCGCGAGCAGGTGGAAGCGGTGGTTCGTGCGTTCGGGCGGGCCTTCACCCGCGAACATGCGCGCGGGGTCCTCTTCGCCGGTGCGTTTGAACGGGAAGACGCCGGCCGTGAAGGGGAAGTGGCCGGGCAGGTTCTCGAGCGCGGTGAAGCGCGCGAGCTCGCCCCAGTCGCCCGTTTCGGGCAACGCGACGCGCGGCACGTCCAGGCCCGAGAGGCTGCGCACGTAGTTCGCGGCAGGAATCGCGCGACCGCGCACCTCGTACGACTGACTCTCGGCGGTGTAGCGGGCGCGAGTTTCCGGCCAGTGCACGAGCGCTTCGCGCGCGCCGTCGGAGAGCTCGTCGAGAAGCTCGTTGTAGCGCCGGCGCAGCGCCAGACGCTCGGGCGGGGCCGCGCCGTCGGCGAGCGCGTGTGCGGGGAACGGCTGCGCCAGCGCGGGAACATCGTCGCCCAGCGCTCGCAGGCCTTCGGCGAGCCCGTAGGCACCGCGCGCGCGCTGCGCGTCCGCGGCCGCGCGCTTGTGGTAGCCGCGCACGGTCTCGGCGATCTCGGCCAGGTAGCGAGTGCGCTCCGCGGGCACCATCGGCGCGGACTCGGGAAGCACCGGAGGCAGCGCCGTACCGCGCGTGAAGCCCGCGAAACCCTTGTCGGCAACCAGGCCGACCAGGTCCGCGAACAAGCGGTCCGTGCCGGGATCGTTCCAACGGCTGGCGATCGTCGGAAAGACCGGCACGCGCTCGTCGGGAACGACCGCGTCGGGGTGGTTGCGGCGCCACTGCTTTCGCACGTCACGCAGCGCGTCGACGCCGCCGCGACGATCGAACTTGTTCAGAACGACGGCGTCGGCGAGCTCGAGCATGTCGATCTTCTCGAGCTGCGACGGCGCGCCGAACTCGGGCGTCATCACGTAGACCGAGAGGTCGACGAGGTCCACGATCTCGGAGTCGCTCTGGCCGATGCCGGCCGTTTCGACGAGGATCAGATCGAAGTTCGCGGCCTGCAGGACGCGAACTCCGTCGGACACCGCCGACGAGAGCGCGGCATGCGCACGCCGCGTGGCGAGCGATCGCACGAAGACCTGCGGCGCGCGGATCGCGTTCATGCGCAGGCGATCGCCGAGCAGCGCTCCGCCGCTCCGGCGCCGCGTCGGATCGATCGAGAGCACGCCGACGCTCTTGCCCGGATGCGAAAGCCAGAAGCGGCGCACGAGCTCGTCGACCAGGCTCGATTTGCCCGCCCCGCCCGTTCCGGTGAAGCCGATCACCGGTGCGGGTGCGCCGCGCCGGCGCGCGGCCAGACGCTTGCGAAGCGCGTCGATCGCCGCGTCGTCGCCGCCGTGCGTCTCGAAGAAACTGATCAGTCGCGCGACCGCCGTCGTCGACTCGAACGAGAGGCGCGCGAGCTCCTCTTCGGGCCGGACCTCCGGCCTCGCGAGGCCGGGCTCGAGCATCTGTCCGATCATCCCGGCCAAGCCGATCCTCTGGCCGTCCTCGGGACGGAAGATGCGCGTCACGCCGTACGCGTGCAGGAGCTCGACCTCTTCGGACGAGATCACGCCGCCACCGCCACCGTACACGCGAATGTGTCCGGCGCCGTTCTCGCGCAGGCGGTCGATCAGGTAGCGGAAGAACTCGAGATGCCCGCCCTGGTAGGAGGAGACCGCGATCAGGTCGGCGTCCTCCTGCAGCGCGGCGGTCAGCACGTCGTCCACCGAGCGATCGTGACCCAGGTGGATGACCTCGGCGCCCTGCGACTGCAGAAGGCGGCGCATGATGTTGATCGACGCATCGTGACCGTCGAAGAGTGCGGCCGCAGTGACGGCGCGCAGCGGGCCGCGGCTTCGGGAGGGCGAGGCGTCGATCGCGTCGGAGCGGAGGGTCTGGCTCATTTCCCGTAGTATGCCGCGTGAATGGACGTTTCCGCAGGCCCGCCGACCTACCGCTCGCCCCGCGAAAACCCCTGGTGGATCCCGCCCTTCCTCGGAGGCGTCCCGCACGGCGTCTCGAAGACGCAGCTGCGCCTGCTCGGCTTCCTGACCTTCGCGATGTTCTTCGAGAACTACGACCTGTCGCTGC
>CAZMKX010000187.1:0-2705 GCA_964566375.1 uncultured Myxococcales bacterium | reverse complement strand
CTGCTCGGCTTCCTGACCTTCGCGATGTTCTTCGAGAACTACGACCTGTCGCTGCTCGGGAACGCGCTCCCGCAGATCGGCGCGAGCTTCGGGCTCACGAAGGCGCAGCTCGGCGACTTCACGGGCGCCACCCGCTTCGGCGCCCTGCCCGCGTTCTTCCTGATCCCGCTCGCGGACCGGCTTGGACGCCGCCGCATCCTGCTCGCCTGCGTGATCGGAATGAGCCTGGGGTCCGCGCTGACTGCGACCAGCCAGACCGCCACGCAGTTCGTCCTCTTCCAGATCCTGACGCGCACGTTCATCGTGACCGCCGCGGTCGTCACGTTCGTGGTGATCACCGAGGAGTTCCCCGCCGAGAACCGGGGCTGGGGGATCGGCATGCTGGGCGGTGTGTCGGCGATCGGCTTCGGGATGGGCGCACTCACCTACGGCTTCGTGAACCAGCTCCCCTACGGCTGGCGCGCGCTCTACCTGGTCGGGATCCTGCCGCTGCTGCTCTTCCCCGCGCTGCGGCGGGGCATCGTCGAGACGCGGCTCTTCCGGGAGCACAGCGCGGGGCTGCTCTCCGCCGCGAGCTGGCGCGAGGCCATCACCGGCGCGTTCGCTCCGATTCTCGCGCTCTATCGGCTCCACCCGCGGCGCGCGCTCGCGCTCGGCCTGCTCGGCGGGCTCTCGGCGGCGGGCACGGGCGTCTCGTTCCAGTTCATCTCGGAATTCCTGCAGACCGAGCGCGGCTGGACTCCGGGCGCGTTCGCGGGCCTGTCGATCTTCTTCGGCGCGTTCGGAATCATCGGCAATCCGGTCGCAGGGCGGCTCGGCGACCGCATCGGCCGCCGCGCGATCACGGCGACCGTGCTCGTGCTCTTCCCGGTCTGCGCGTTCGCGTTCTATGCGGGGCCGTCGTCGCTCGTCGCGCTGCCGTGGACGGCAATGGTGTTTCTCTCGATGGCGAGCGCGGTCTCCACGCGCGCGTTCGCGACGGAGCTCTTCCCCACCGCGCTGCGCGGCACCGGCGGTGGAAGCCTGGCGCTGCTCGAGACGCTCGGCGTCGCGGCCGGCCTGTTCTGCTACGCGCGGGCCATGGAGCTCCTCGGGAGCCAGTCGATCGTGATCCCGCTCGTCTCTCTCGCCACGCTCGGCGCGGCCGCGGCGGTTCTGCTGCTTCCCGAGACGTCGCGTCGCGAGCTCGAGGCGATCACCGCAGAGGAGACCCCGCCTTGAAGCCTCGTTTCGGTTGGCACGCGTCCTGCGCGATCGCACTGGCCGTGGCCGCGCTCGCGGCCGCGCCGCCCCAGAGCCCCGCGCCCGCGACGCTCGATGCGCTGTTTCCGTCGGGGCGGCTCTCGCTCCCGCTCGCCGCGCTCGCGGAGAAGTACCCGCTCGCGCCCGGCAAGGAATTCCAGGTGAGCGAGGTCGGCCGCGACGCGGGCTCGAGCCAGCACGTGGTCTGGATCGTCGACCGCGAGATCCCCCACCGCCACGACACGCACGATCTCTTCGTCGTCATGGTCAAGGGATCGGGCACGATGCGGCTCGGCGCGGAGACGCGCCCGGTCGGCGAGGGCTCGATCCTCTACGTGCCGCGCGGAACCCCGCATGCGTTCGCGAACACGTCGGGCGCGCCCGCGTTCGCCTATGCCGTCTACTTCCCGCCGTTCGACGGGAAGGACCGCGTCACCGTCGACTAGCGCCGGCGACTCAGACGGGTCGGATGCCGCGCTTCTTGGGCGGCAGCGCGTCTTCCGGACGCGCGCGGTAGAAGGCGTAGCGGCGTACGAGCTCGGCGCGAAGCTGGTCGGGCGGGACGATGTCGTCGATCACGAGCTCGGAGCCGAGCAGCTCGAGCTCGATGTCGGCGCGGTACTCGTCGCGCAGCTTCGCCACGAGCGCCGCGCGCTCCGCCTCCGGAGTCGCCTGGATGCGGTTGTAGAAGACGGCGTTCACCGCGGCGTCGGGTCCCATCACCGCGATCTGCGCGCCGGGCAGCGCGAGGCACGCGTCCGGACCGAAGCCGGGCCCGCACATCGCGTACAGACCTGCGCCGTAGGCCTTGCGCACGATCACGGAGACGCGCGGAACGGTGGCCTCGGAGACCGAGCTGATCATCTTCGCGCCCGCGCGGATGATGCCCTCGCGCTCGACCTTCTTCCCGATCATGAAGCCCGGGACGTCGGCCAGGTAGAGCAGGGGCACGCCCCAGGCGTCGCACATCTGGATGAAGCGCGCGGCCTTGTCCGCGGAGTCGACGAAGAGCACGCCGCCCTTCCAGTTGGGCTGGTTCGCGATCACGCCGACGGTTCGCCCGTCGATGCGTCCGAAGCCGGTCACGATCTCGCGCGCGAAGAGCCTCTTGATCTCGAAGAACGAGCCCGCGTCGATCACGCGGTCGATCACCTCGAAGATGTTGAACGGCCGGTTCTCGTCCTTCGGGATCGCCGCCTCGAGCTCGGTCGCCGCCTTCGCCGGCTCGGCGGCCGGTCGAACCGGCAGCTCGGCGTGGCAGCTCGACGGCAGGTACGACAGGTACGCGCGCGCGCCGTCGAGCGCCTCGACCTCCGTCTTGCAGAGCACGTCCCCGCAGCCCGACACCGAGCAGTGCATGCGCGCGCCGCCCATCTCCTCGAGGGTCGACTTCTCGCCGATCACCATCTCGGCCATGCGCGGCGAGCCGAGGTACATCGACGCCGTGCCCTCGACCATGAACA
>CAZMKX010000186.1:0-6977 GCA_964566375.1 uncultured Myxococcales bacterium | reverse complement strand
GCAAGCTCGCGACGCTCGAGATGGAGGAGTTCGTCGACTACACCGTCGTGCGTCCGCACGTCCGGCTGCGCGAGGGAGACGTTCGCGAGATCCGCTGGCCCGATCAGGAGTTCTTCGCAATCCGCTCCGAGACCCGCTCGTTCGATCTGGTCGTCGGCCTGGGCGTCGAGCCGCACCTGCGCTGGCGCGCGTTCTCGGCCGCCGTCGTCGAGCTGGTCGAGCGCGTCGGCGCGAAGCTCGTGATCCTGCTCGGGGCTTTCCTCGACGAGGTCATCTACTCGCAGCCGATCCAGGTGATCGGCGGAAGCACCGATCCCGAGCTCGCCGCGCGACTCGCGCTCGCGCCGTCGCGCTACGAGGGACCGACGGGAATCGTCGGTGTCCTCGCGGACGCGGCCCAGCGCGCCGGAGTGCCGACGCTCTCGCTCTGGGCGCGACTTCCGCACTACATCCAGGAGACGCCGAACTCGCGTGCGGCACTGGCGCTCCTCCAGCGCGTCGAGGCCGTCACCGGGTTCCCGCTCGACAAGGCATCTCTCGAGACCGCTGCCGCCGCCTTCGACCAGGAGGTCTCCGAGGCGATCGCGAACGATCCGCAGCTCTCCGCCTACGTGCGCGAGCTCAAACGGCGGGCGTTCTCGCAGTAGCGCGCACGGATCAGAAGAGCTGCTCGTAGACGCGCCGCGTCGCGGGCGACCGGTTCAGCGTGTAGAAATGAAGCCCCGGCGCGCCGCGGCGCAGGAGCTCGCGGCACTGCGCGGTAGCCCACTCGACGCCGATCTCGAGCGTGCGCTCGTCGTCGTCGCCGGCCCGGTCGAGCGCGCGGCCGAGCTCGTCGGGGATGCGCGCGCCGCACAGCGCCGTCATCCGCCGGATCGACGCGCCGCTCACGACGGGCATGATGCCCGGCACGATCGGCACGTTGATTCCGGCCGCGCGTGCGCGTTCGACGAAGCGGAAATAGTCCGCGTCGTCGAAGAAGAGCTGCGTGATCAGGAAGTCGACTCCCGTGTGGACCTTCTGCACGAGCATCGCGAGATCGTGCTCGGGACTCACGGCGGTCGGATGCGTCTCGGGATAGCAGGCGGCGCCGATGCAGAAGCCGCCGCGGGCGCGAATCAGCGCCGCAAGCTCGTTCGCGTAGCGCAGCGCGCCGGGCGGCGGCTGGTAGCCGGGCGGCTGGTCACCGCCGAGCGCGAGCACGTTCTCGATGCCCGCGCCCGCGAGCTGATCGAGCGTGGCGATCAGCTCCGCGCGAGTCGAACCCACGCACGAGAGGTGCGCCATGGCGGTGAGGTCGATCTCGTCCTGGATGCGCGCGACCAGCTCCACGGTCTTGCGGCGCGTCGAGCCGCCGGCACCCCAGGTCACCGAGACGAACGCGGGCCCGAGCGTCTTGAGCTCCGCGATCGTGCGGTACAAGCCGTCGAAGCCGGCGTCGGTCTTCGGCGGGAAGAACTCGAACGAGATCACGGGCGCTCCCTTGCCGAAACGGTCCGCGATGCGCATGACTTCTCCGCCAGCGCACGCGCGGTGCGCCTCAAGACGACTCGAGAGCGCTCCGATTCTATCCGGAGTGAATCCCTCCGCGCGCGCGCGCCGCCGTGTCCTGACCTCGCGAGTCCCGGTCCGCTTCATGGCGGAAGGGACCGAGGGCGTCGGCCACTTGAAGAACGTGTCGCGCGCGGGTCTGTTCGTGCGCTCCGCGGACCTGCCGCGGCCCGGTGTTCCGATCGCGCTCCAGTTCGAGACGCCGACCAGCGGCGAGCTCGTCAACCTGCGCGGCGAGGTGCGCTGGAACTCCGACGGCCTCGGCTCGGCGACGCCGCAGTCCGGCTTCGGCGTGATGCTCCGCGAGCCGTCGCGCGAGTTCACCGAGTTCTTCCGCTGGGCGATGGAGCAGGTCGAGAAGGAAGACGAGCCCGCCTAGCCCCGCCTGTGCTATCACGGCGCATATGGCGCGCCCGGGCAGCGACCGGCTGATCTTCCCGCTCGACGTCGACTCGCTCGACCTGGCTCTGCCCTGGGTCGAGCGGCTGCGCGGATGCGTGGGGATCTTCAAGGTCGGCCTGGAGCTTTTTTCGGCCGCCGGCCCCGAGGCGGTCCGCCAGGTTCGAGCCGCGGGCGGCTCGGGCGTCTTCCTCGACGTGAAGCTTCACGACATTCCCGCGACCGTCGAAGGCGCGGCCCGCGCGCTGCGCGCGGTCTGCCCGGCCATGCTCACCGTGCACACCACGGGCGGCAAGGCGATGCTCGAAGCCGCGGTTCGCGGCGCGGGGCCGGGCGTCCTGGTGCTCGGCGTGACGAAGCTGACGAGCCTCGAGGCTTCGGTCGACGAGGTCTGCGAGCTCGCGCGCCTGGCGCGCGAGTCGGGCTGCGGCGGGATCGTCTGCTCGGGTGCCGAGGCCGCGGCGGTGCGCCAGGCGGTCGGGCCGGCGCTGCGAATCATCTGCCCCGGCGTTCGGCCGGCGGGCGCCGATCGCGGGGACCAGGCGCGCGTGGTTACGCCGGAGTCGGCGATCGAAGCCGGGGCGGACTACCTGGTCTGCGGTCGCCCGATCCGCGACGCGGCGGATCCCGTGGCGGCCGCGAACGCGGTCGCGGACGAGATCGCGCGCGCGCTCGCGCGCCGCACGCGCTGAACGAGAAAGGCCGGGGACCCCCTGCGGGGATCCCCGGCCCTCATCGCTCGATCACTCGCGCTAGAAGTTCTGGCGCCAGTAGATCATGTCGACCAGGTCGAGACTGTTCGGCGGCGGATCCGGATTCGCGATCGCGCCCGTCGAGGTCTGCGCCGTGATCTTGATGACCAGGTTTCCGTTCAGATCCTTCGAGATCGTGAGTCGCGGGTCGGTCGGCGCGCCGTTTCCGAGCACGAGGCTGCGCACGCTCGACGTCGAGTCAGCGGGATCGGGCAGCTCGCCGCCGCCGGACTCGAGGTCCCACGACCACTGGTTGGTCTGACCGCTGAGCGTACAGCCGTCGTCGGACGGATCACCGTCGAACTCCGCCGGCACGTACGAGAGCGTCAGCACCAGGCCACCGAAGACCAGATGGTTGGTGATGAACTTCTCGCCGTCGGGCACGCGGAAGAAGTAGCCCGCGTCCGTCGGCACGTTGTCCACCGCCAGGTTGGTGAGGTCCGTCAGCGACGGGTGTCCGACCACCGGCGCTTCCATGATCGGAAGGTCGCTCGGGAACGCGCCGGTGCCCGTCGGGTGCTCGTCCTTCAGCACCCAGAAGCGGTTGTTGTCGTCGTACAGACCGACGAGGTCGTTCGGGTCGTTCGGGTCCGACTCGCCGATGTAGCCCATGTCGGTGCGCTCGCCGCTCGCGAACGAGAGCGTGAGCACGTTCTGCACGTAGGCGGCCGCGGGGCTCTGGAAGATGCTCAGGTAGTGCTCCCGGCCGCCCGCGACGGTGACGTGCGGGGCGCGGAAGATGACGCCCGCCGGCCAGACCGTGGTCGGCACGACGCCGGCCGTGGTCACGCCGATCGCGGACAGGTCCCACTTCCAGAGCTGGCCGCCGAGGTCACCGACGTAGACCACGTCGGCGAAGCCGTCGAAGTCGGTGTCGATGACTGCCGGCTCCGACGGGATCGCGTACTTCATGTCGTCGAAGATCGCGTCACCCTGGATCTGGCGCAGGCGCGCCAGGATCGAGCCGTCGGCGATCCGCACGATGTACACGCCGCGACCCTTCTCGGTGTAGGTGGGGCTGTTCGGGTCGTCGTTGTACTGAAGGAGGTTGGGATCGCCCTCTGCCTTGTATCCCGCGCCGAAGATCGCCACCCACTGCTCGGTGCAGTCGCCGTCGCCGTCGTTCTGGCCACAGCGGTCGCCCGTGCCCGTAGACGCGCGCATCTTCAGGCGCGTGATGATCGGGCGCGACCAGGTCTCGCCCAGGCCCGAGTGCGTCAGCTCCCACATCAGCCGCGGGTACGGCCCGTGATTGCCCGAAACCGCGTTCGGATCGGTCACGTCGAGCGCGAGGATGCCCTCGCCGCCCTGCCGCATCGGCTGGAGCAGCGCCGTCGTCCACTCCGAGCCTTCGCGGATTCCGTCTCCGTCGTAGTCGATGAAGACGTCTGCCGCGGAGCCGCTGCCGTCGACGAAGTACTGCTTGCCCGTGTTCTTCTGCGGGAGGCGCTTCACGTTCGGCAGCAGGAAGCCGGGGATGTAGCCGAACAGCTCTCGCCCGTCACCCGCGGAGTAGTACTCGTCGCCCGGCGAGTTGGGATCCGGGTCCTGGAAGCTGCCGGCCGCGAACGCGTGCATCATGCCGTCGTTGGCGCCGACGTAGAGCACGCGCTGGCGCAGCCCGTACCGGCCCATGAACGAGCTCGAGTCGGTCGCGGGACCGTAGCCCGTCTCGTTGCGCAGGAACGGCATCGCCGGCCCGACCGCCACCGGGTTCGAGTGGAATACGTCGCCGAAGACCCACTCGCGCGCCTCGCCCACGTTCAGGTCGCCGTCCTCGTCGAACGCGTCGTGACCGTGCACGAAGTTGACGATCGCGTCGCCGAGAGGCTCGTCCACCGGAGCGCTCGCCGCCGGATCGATCAGACCCGGATTCGGGATGAAGTGCGGGTAGAGGCTCTCCTCGGCGAAGGTCACACCGAGCTGGGCCGCGTTGTTCGGGTCCGTGGGCGTGAAGAGCGCGCGTGTGCCGCTCCTCGTCGTGTAGATCGAACGCGAGCCGACCTGCGCGAGAACCGTGGCGTCCGCGTCCCAGAACGCGTTGCGGGGCTCGACGAACTCGTTCGTGATCGGATCGAGAGCGATCGCGCCGCTCGCGTCGAGCACGTCGAGCGACGGCGAGAGCTTGTACGCCTCGAGGTGCCCGCGCCAGAAGCCCTTGTCGCCGCCGGGCAGGAAGTACGCGGTGTAGAAGCCGTCGCCGAAGGCCGTGCGCGTGGAGGGGACGGTCGCCGACGAGAACGACGTGTTGCGCTGGATGATCTCCTCGACCGCATCGATCAGGCGCTCCGAGAGATCCGTCGCGGTCGACGTGCTGTAGTAGCGCCCGTGCCCCAGGTCGGCCGCGTTCTGCAGCAGGTTCGAGTCGACGTTGAATCCGACGGTGTAGGTGAAGACGTTCTGCAGACCGATCATGTCCGGCCGCAGGTCGTTGTCGTGCAGATACTTCGCGACGTCGTCGAGCCAGTTGGTCTCGCCGTCCGCGGAGCCGGAGCCCACCGGGCATTCGCCCGCGGGAACGTCACCGCCGACGCCGTCGTAGTTGCCGATCGAGGTCGTGAACGCGGTGCCGTAGTGGTTGTTGCAGTCCTGCGTGGGCAGACCGTCCGTGACGACGATGACGAAGTTCTTCTCGCAGGCGTTGCTGATCGGGCTTCCGGGAACGACCCCGGCCGTTCCGCCGGAGAGATCCCGGGCGTACTGTGTGTAGGCGCCGAGCCGGGACGCGCCCGCATAGAACCGACCGACGTCGACGAGCGTTTCGCTGAGGGGCGTGGAGCCGTTCGCGGGCAATGCAGCGATCGCGGCGAGGAGCGCCGCCTTGTTGTCGAGGGCGGGCGCGACGACGACGTAGCCGCCGTTGTCATCCGTCGCGTCGTCCTTGTATCGCGCCAGGCCGAACTTGACCTTCGCGGGCTGACCATCGACGTTCGTCTGGTCGATCAGCGTAGAGATCGACTCCTTTGCGGCGGCGAGCCGGTCCTGCGGAATGGTCTCGACGGGCGTGTGTCCGAGATAGATCTCGTTCATCATCCAGTAGAGATAGTTCGGCGGATACAGCGAGGTCGACGTGTAGGACACGTCCGGCACGGTGATCGTGGTGTACGGCTGGCTGACGGAGCTGCCGCCCTCGCGGAGGCGATTTCGAGTCACCGTGGTGCAGCTGAACTCCGATGGCACGCGCCCGCAGCCGTCGGGGACGTTCCAGCAGCGCATCACGTAGCCACTCGGGATCTGGTTGCCGAAATCGTTGTCGGTCGCGCAGCTCGTCGAGCCCGGCGCACAGATCGCATTCGCCTGGCGGTTGTTGGTGGTCGTCGAGAAGATCTGGCAGGTGCGCTCGTAGCTCTCCGACGTGGTTCCGATGCCCGTGCCGCTGTTCTCCCAGTTGTTCGGACTGGTAGTGGTGTCGATGTACGCCGCGGGTCGCGTCGACGGCGAGTTGCTCGGGCGATTGAACCAGACCGAGGGCGAGCCGGCGCCGCGATCGGTGCGGTACTTGTCGGCGAGCACGATCTGGCGCATCGAGCCCGACGTGTCGAACTGGATCACGACGTTCGGCGGAACGGAGGTGCTCAGGAAATCCATGTCGCCGACGCCCTGGGCACGCGCACCGCTCGACAGCGTGAGCGCGCCGAGCAGCACGGCGAACGTGAGGAGAGTCGTGGGCTTCATCAGTAGCTACCTCCGCCAGATCCCTCGTGAATTCGGTACTGAGCCTGCAGGTGCACCATGCCGTCGTTCGCGTCCGTCGCGACGATGTCGGCGCGGACGGGGCGGAACGACTGGGCACCCTGATTTCCGAGATTGACCATGAACCCGTCGGGCGGCTCCGAATTGCCCGAGCCGCCGATGTCGACGGACTCGGCCACCGCGTTGTCGGGCCGGCCCGAGCGAACCGCGATCGCGTTGCCGTAGCCGTCGGTCACGAGCGAAGCCTCGTCGATCGTGAACGAGGTCGGCGTCGCCGCGCCCCAGTTCGCGAGCAAGCGCGACTGGACCAGGTTGAGCCCGGCCTCCGCGGCATACAGCGTCGCGTCCTTGCGTCGCGCGCGGCCGCTGGCCGACGCTTCGTCCTGGGCGTGCTGCAACGCGCTGATGCCGAGTGCGCTCATCAGCAGCAGGAGCACGACCGCGATCAGCAGCGCCGCGCCCGACTCGTCGCGAAGCGTCACCTCGGGTGAGTGAGTGGCTCGCAGCCCGTTCATCAGGTGTCTCCCACGGCGACGAGGTTGCGCGGCAGGATGCTCGCGCTGAAGCTCCGGCGCCGGAATC
>CAZMKX010000185.1:4280-6997 GCA_964566375.1 uncultured Myxococcales bacterium | reverse complement strand
TCCGGGCCGCCGCCGCAGATCGAGGACGTCCTTCAGGAAGGCAACGAGGTCGTCGTGCAGGTCTCGAAGGAGCCGCTCGGCACCAAGGGCGCGCGCATCACCTCGCGAATCTCCATCCCCGGACGGCACCTCGTGCTGATGCCCTGGGTCACCCGGGTCGGCGTGTCGCGCCGGATCGAGGGCGACCGCGAGCGCCGGCGCCTGCGGGCGATCGTCGAGAAGTACCGGCCGAACGAGCTCGGCTTCATCGTGCGCACGGTCTCTCACGGCGTGTCCGAAGCCGACATCAAGGCCGACATCGACTACCTGACCGCCCTCTGGGCCGAGATCCAGAAGCGCAAGGAGGCGATTCGCGAGGTGCCCGCGCTGATCCACTCCGAGCCGCCGCTGCACCTGCGCGTGCTGCGCGACATGGCCTCGCACGAGACCAAGATGATCGTCGTCGACGATCCGGACGCCTACGGCGAGATGCAGGGCTTCGTGCAGCGCTTCATGGCGTCGCCGCGCCCGCGCATCAACTACTACAGCCACCCGCGGCCGATGTTCGACGCGTTCAAGATCGAGAACGAGATCGAGGAGGGCCTCGGACGCAAGGTCTGGCTGAAGTCCGGCGGCTACCTGATCTTCGATCAGGGCGAGGCGTTGACCGCGGTCGACGTGAACACCGGGCGCTACACCGGCGGGCGCGGCCGCAACCTCGAGGACACGATCCTCAAGACGAACCTCGAAGCGGTGCGCGAGATCGTGCACCAGCTCCGCTTCCGCAATCTCGGCGGTCTGATCATCCTGGATCTGATCGACATGGAGAGCGCGGCGAACCGCGACAAGGTCTACCGCGCGCTCTCCGAGGCGCTCCGCGAGGACAAGGCCAAGGTCAACATCCTGAAGATCAGCGAGCTCGGCCTGATCGAGATGACGCGCAAGCGCACGCGCGAGAGCCTCGGCCAGCAGCTCTGCGACTCCTGCCCCACCTGCGAGGGCAAGGGCTACCTGCAGTCGCCGCAGACGATCTCGAACCGGATCTTCCGCGATCTGCCGAAGGCCGCGACGTACCTTCACGGCGCGACGCTGCGCGTGCAGGCGCATCCGAGCGTGACGCAGATCCTGCTCGGCGAGGCGGTCGAGGGTCTGGTCAAGGTGCAGGCGCGGATCGGACGCGAGCTCGTCGTCGAGGCGATGCCCGCGTTCCAGCCCGAGCAGTACGAGATCGTCTCGGAGGGGCCGCGCGTCGCGCTGCTCGCGCCCGCGGAGGACGACGTCGGAATCCAGTTCGAGGGGGCGCCCGAGCCGCAGACGGGCGAGGACGACGACCTCGCCGACGACGATCTGAAGGCGCAGGACCTCGACGCCGCGCTGCCCGACGAGCTCGATGCCCGCGCCGAGCCCGAAACGCCGGTCGCCGAGCCGATCGCCGCGGAAGGCGAGGGCGAAGACTCCCCGATCGCCTGACCGTGTGAGCGAGGCCAGCTCCCGGTCGACGCGGCGCAGCTACGCCCTTTTCCTGTGCGCGCTGGCCAGCTGGTTCTGCGCGCAGAGCATGCAGAGCGTGAGCTACCAGTGGCTGCTCACGCGCACGCTCGCGCTGCCGCCGCAGAGCGTAGGCCTGGCGCAGATGGCGGCGATGCTGCCGTCGCTGCTCCTGCTCCTGATCGGCGGCATGACCGCGGACCGCGGTGACAAGCGCCGCCTGCTCGCGGGCTTCCACCGCGGACAGGCGCTGGTGTACGCGCTTCTGGCCGGGGCGATCGCCCTGGGCTGGGTCTCGCTCGAGACGCTGATCGGCTTCGCACTCGCGCTCGGCACGCTGCAGGCCTTCGCCATTCCCGCGCGCGACGCTCAGATCTCCGACGTGGTTACGGGCGACATGAGCCGCGCCGTAGCGGGCATGAACGTGACCCAGCAGGGCGCGCAAGCGCTCGGCGCCGTCGTCGCGGGCACACTGCTCGGCTTCGGCGTTCCGCTCGTCGTCGGCCTGCAGGCGTTCGTGATCCTGGCCGGAGCCCTCGCGGTCGCGCGCCTGCCGGCCACTCCCGCGCTTCACGGCGAGGACGCCAAGCGCGCGACGCTCGCGGAGCTGCGCGCCGGGGTCGTCGAGGTCCTGCGCTCGCCGGTGCTGCGGCCGGTTTTCCTGGTGATCGCGCTGCTCGGCCTCTTCTTCGTCGGTCCGTTCGTCGTGCTTCTGCCGCTGCTCGTGCGCGATTCCTACGGCGGAAGCCCGGCGCGACTCGGGATCATCAATGCCATGGTTCCGCTCGGCGGGATCGTCACCGGACTCTGGATCGTGCGGCGCGGCGGAATCGGCCGGAAGGGCAATGCACTGCTGATCGGAAACGCGGCGGCCGCGAGCTCGGTGGCCGCGCTCGCGCTCCGGCCGCCGTTCGCGCTCGCGGCGCTCCTGACCTTCGGCTGGGGTGTCGGCGCGAGCTTCGTGATGACGTCGGCGCGGACGCTGTTCCAGGAACACGCGAGCGTGTCGAACCGCGCGCGCGTGCTCTCGGTGTTCTCGCTCGGGATCTTCGGCGCGGGGCCGCTCGCCTCGCTGCTCTCGGGCGCGCTGTCGCGCGCCTGGGGAACGCACGCGGCGCTCGGGATCGAGGGCTCGGTCTCCCTGGCGATCATCGCGTTCGTCGCCGTCGCCACGCGCATCCGCAGCTTCAGGTGAGCCCCGCGCGTGCGAGCGCGCCCGGCAGCGCCGCGATGAACGACTCGGCCGGCTC
>CAZMKX010000185.1:0-4180 GCA_964566375.1 uncultured Myxococcales bacterium | reverse complement strand
GCGAGCTCGCCGGACGCGCGCTCGTCCCCCGCCACGAGCGCGAGCATGTACTCGCCGGAGCGGACCAGGTCGACGGCTACGGGGCTGCGGTGCGCGTTCAGCCGGAAGTGGAGCTCCGGGCAGCGCTTCCCCAGATCGACGAGCACGCGCGGCCCCCAGCTGGCCAGAATCGACTCGGATACGCCCAGCACGAGCCAGCCACCGCCTGCAGAGCGCTCGCCCGCGACCGCGAGCCGGAGCTCCGCGAGGAGCGGGCGCGCTCGCTCCAGGAGCCGGAGCGCGGCCGGGGTGAGCCGCACGCGGCGGCCCGTGCGCTCGCGCAGACGCACCCCGAGGGTGGACTCGAGTGCGTCCAGGCGCTTCGTGACCGCGGATTGGGAGATCCGGAGGCGCAGCGCGGCCGCGTGCATGGTGCCGTGCTCCGCGAGGGAAGCGAGCGCCTCGATCTGATCGATCACGATTGATTCCAGGACGGACTCGTATCGAGTCGAACTATTCCCTTTTCTCTTTTCCGCCGCGAACCGATCCTTCCGGAAACGGAGGATCCGGATTGGACGGCTTCGCAGCACTGGCAACCGTGACCGCGTTCGCGACCTCGGTGATCTCCGGCGTCTTCGGCATGGCGGGCGGAATGATCCTGATGGGCGTGTACGCGGCCGCGCTGCCGGTGCAGGTGGCGATGATCCTTCACGGCGTCACGCAGCTCTTCGCGAACGGCTTTCGCGCCTTCATGCTCCGGGATCGGATCTACACCTCGGGACTGCTCTGGTACGCGCTCGGCGCCGCGGCGGCGTTCGGCCTCTTCACCTGGCTCGCGCTCGTCGTCTCGCGACCGGTGCTCTTCCTGCTGCTCGGCGGCATCCCGATCGGCCTCTCGTTCCTGCCCGGGCGCTGGGCTCCGCGCTTCGACGACCCGCGCTCGGCGCTCGCCTGCGGCGCGCTGGTCACGGCCGCGCACCTGCTCGCGGGGGTTTCGGGCCCCCTGCTCGACGTTTTCTTCGTGCGCGCGACCCGGCTCGATCGATTCGAGGTGATTGCGACGAAGGCCGTCACGCAGACCGCCGGACACGCGCTGAAGATCGTCTACTTCGCGGTGCTGATCTCGGGCCCGGCGCTCGAGATGGCCATCCCGCTGTGGCTCTACCCGACCCTGGTCGCGTGCGCGTTCACGGGCACCAAGCTCGGCGGCCGCATCCTCGAGTCGCTGAGCGACGGGAGCTTCCGCACCTGGACCGCCCGAATCGTGCTCGCGCTCTCGCTGGTGTACGTCCTGCGCGGAATGTCGGAGCTGGGCTTCCGAACGGCATGGTAGGCTCGGCGGGTGACGACCGCCCGCTCGACGGCTCCCGAGGCCGCGCCGACGGCACCCGCCGCGCCGCCCGCGGGGCGGCTGTCGTGGTCGGCGATCTTCGACTACGTCGCGCCGACCTTCGGCCTCGGCTTCATGTTCCTCCTGATCGCGATCTACTTGATGAAGTTCGCGACCGACGTGCTCGGCATGTCCGCGGCCGTCATGGGCATGATCCTGTTCCTGGGTCGCGGCGTGTGGGACGCCATCGCGGACCCGATCGCCGGCTATCTGTCGGACCGCACCAACACCCGGATGGGTCGCCGCCGGCCGTGGCTCCTGGCCTCGGCGATCCCGCTTGGTGTCACGTTCGTGCTGCTCTGGATGCCGCCGCGCGACCTCTCTCCGACGCTCACGATCGTCTGGATGAGCGTGATGGTGGTCGCGTTCTACACCACCTCGAGCGTGCTGATCATCCCGCACACCGCGCTCGGCGCCGAGCTCACCGACAACTACCACGATCGCACGCGCATCTTCGGCGGACGACACCTGGGCTGGACGATCGGCTCGTTCGCCGCGATCGGCGGCTTCGTCGCGCTCGACCGCTCTGCGGACGTGCGCACGACGGTGTTCTGGCTGGCCCTGGGGGCGGGAGTCGTCACCGCGCTCCTGATCCTCTGGACCGTCTGGCGCATGCGCGAGCGCGCCGAGTACCAGGGGCGCGGCGCCGAGCACCCCTACGGCGCCTTTCGCGACGTCTGGCGCAATCCGCACGCGCGACTGCTGCTGCTGGTGTTCGGGATCGAGAGTCTGGGGGCCGCGACGATCGGCGTGCTGACACCGTACGTCGCGCAGTACGTCGTGAAACGACCCGACATCGCACCGGCGGTGATCGCGGCCTACATGATCGCGAGCTTCGCCTTCGTCCCGGTCTGGCTGCCGCTCTCGCGGCGGTTCGGGAAGAAGGCGCTCTGGCTCGCGTCGATGCTGCTCACCGCGGTCTCGTTCGGCGCGATGTTCTTCCTGGGCGAGGGGACGATCCTGCTGATGACGATCCTGGCGATCTGCGCCGGCACCGCCGCGAGCTGCGGCGCGATGATGGGCCCGTCGATCCAGGCCGACGTGATCGACTGGGACGAGCACGCCACCGGCGAGCGCAAGGAAGGCGCGTACTTCGCCGCCTGGAACTTCATCTTCAAGGTCGCCACCGGGCTCACGCAGGCGCTCACGGGCTTCGTGCTGACCTTCTCCGGCTACATCCCGAACGTGGAGCAGACCGCGAGCGTGCAGGTCACGATCCTCGCGCTCTATGGCCTCTTCCCGATGGCCTGCTACCTGATCGGCTCCGCACTCTTCGCGCGCTTCCGGCTCGACGAGGCAGGCTACGCTTCGATCCGCACCGAGCTCGACGCGCGTCGCTAGCGACAGCGAACGGTGTCGATCCGGCGGCGTGCGCCCTGTCCGCGCACCTCGATCCGGTACTGCGGCTCGAACCCCAGAACGTCGTGCGCCAGCCGCGTGTTGACGACGATGCCGTAGCGGTGGAGCGAGGTGACGTGCGAGGCCCGGCGGCCGAGCGTCTGCTCCACGAGCGAGAGAACGCCGCCCAGCGCGGCCGGCAGCGGGATCGGTCCGAAGCGGCGTGTGTTGTCGCGCAGCGCGGAGCGCGGGAAGACCTCGCGCCCGGCGATGTTGTACACGCCCGGCCGGTCCGCGTGCAGCGCGAGCAGGAGCGCGCGCGCGACGTCGCGGTCCGAGACGACGGAAAGCATGGGATCGTAGCCGTACGGCGCCTCGCCGTGGACCAGCGGCGGCGAGTTCAGGAACTCGCCCGTCTCGGTGACGATCGTCGACGCGCGCAGGATCGTGGTGCGAAGCTGCGAGCCGTGCAGCTCGCCCTGGCAGACGAGGTCGGCGTCGATCCAGGCACGCACCTCCGCGTCGCCGTCGCCGTCGAAGCCCAGGCCCTGGCTCTCGGACACGACGTTCACGTTCCCGGGCTCTGCCCCGTAGACGAACGCGCTGGACAGATAGACGAAGCGCTCGATCGCAGGCCGCGCGGCGCACTCCTCGACGAGCCTGCGCGTCTCGGAGACGAGCGAGGGCACGCCGCCGGGAACGCGCTCGTCGGCGCGCTCGCTCACGAATGGCAGATGGATCACGGAGTCGATGCGCGCGCGCGCGAAACGCTCGGAGTGCAGGAAGCTCTGCAGGTGGCGCGCCTTCGCCAGGTCGAGACGCTGATGCGCGATCTTGCCGCGGTAGGGTGCGAGGAAGGACGGCTCCGGCTCCGTGCCGACGCCGATCACCAGCGCGACTTCGGGATCGTGGAAGAGCGCCTTCGCGACCCGCCGGCCGACGGGCGAAGCGATGTGGGTGACCAGCACGCGGCGCATCAGGACCTCTTCGCGCGACGCGCGATGACGCGCTGGTCGACCATCTCCTGGATGCGGCGGCGCACTTGCTCGGCCATGTAGCGGACGGCGTGGGGATCGTCGGCCGACTCGCTCGGAAACTCCTCGTGGAAGTGGAACGGCTCGCCATAGGCGATCTCATAGCGGACCGGGTAGGGGAGGAGCCCGAGCGGCCCGAAGAGCGGGAAGGTCGGCGTGATCGGGAAGAACGGCAGGCCGAGCAGCTTCGCCAGGGGCTGCGCGTCCCACAGCAGAGGCGCCTGGTCGTCGGCGCCGACGATCGCGACGGGGATGATCGGCACGCGGTGGCGCAGCGACTCCTCGACGAAGCCCAGGTGGAACGACTGCAGGACGTAGCGGTCCGCAGCGCGCTTGCGGATTCCCGCCATGCCCTCGGGGAAGACCAGCACGAGCTGCTTCTCGGCCAGCAGCTCGCGCACGTTCTCGCGCGTTCCGATCACCTGGCCGACGCGCGCGT
>CAZMKX010000184.1:0-7012 GCA_964566375.1 uncultured Myxococcales bacterium | reverse complement strand
CGAGAGCGCCGTGACGGACTTGCCGCAGCCCGACTCGCCGACGATGCCGAGCGTCTCGCCCGCGAAGAGCTCGAGGTCGACGCGGTCCACCGCCGGGAGCCTGCCGCGCGCGGTGTCGAAGCAGGTGCGCAGGCCGCGCAGCGCGAGGACGGGCGCCGTCACGGCGCGCTCTCGCGCGCGAGCCGGAAGAGCGCTTCGTCGATCTGCACGTCGAGCTCGACCTTGTCGAGCACCAGCTCCGCGCGCAGCTTCGTCTCGGGAAACGACAGCACCACGTTGAACGGATAGCGGCCGCCCGGCACCTCGCGCCACGCGGCGTACTCGGCGACCCAGCGAACCGCCCCGTTCGCGTCGAGCGACTCGATCGCCGCGAGCTCGCCGTCCGCGCCGAAATGCAGGCTCTGATCGGCGAAGAGCACCGCGCGCTCCGGGCCCCGCGCGAGCACACCCCGCGCCGGCCAGACCACCGGGAGCGGCGCGGCCAGGAGCGCGCCGACGGCCTCGGCCGGCGTGAAGGCCAGCCCGAGGCGGTCGTGCAGGATCTCGGCCGAGACCGCGCCGGTGTCGAGCGTCTTGCCGTCGTAGAAGGCGTAGCCCTTCCCATCGGTCACCATCATCGTGGCGGCCTGGCCGAGCACGTTCAGGCTCTCGAGGCGGAGCCGCTCGGGACGCTCGACCAGGATCACCTGCTTCACCGAGCCCGACCCGCCGGGTCCCGCGACGGACAGCTTGCCGACCGCGCGCAGGGTCTGGCGCTCGCTGGCCTCGGCGACCGCGCGTTCGACGCGCGCGCGCATGGTCTGCTCCTCGCCCGCGACCGGCCGGAACGCGCCGGGGCCCGTGAGCTCCGCGCACGCGGCGAGGAACACGCACGCGATCGCGCTCGCGACGCGCAGCGCTCGTGCGCGCGCCGTCACTCGCGCTTGGCGCCGCGGAGCTTCTGCTGCAGAAGCTCGATCTCGCGCTTGATCTTGACCGCGTCGTCGTCCTCGGGCTTGAGCGTGAGCGCGCGCTCGTAGGTCGTGAGGGCGTCCTTGTAGCGAGAGAGCGAGCGGTACGCGTCTCCGAGGTGCCAGGTGATGACCGGGTCGTCGCGCTCGAGCAGATCGAGCGCGCGTTCGAGCTGCGTGCGCGCGGCGTTGAACGAGCTCTTCGCCGCGTCGCCCTGCCCCGCCGCCTGCTGCTGCAGCCCGCGCTGGTAGAAGAGCCAGCCGAGGCTGTCGGTGATGTAGCCGTCCTCGGGCTTCAGCTCGATCGCGCGCCGGATCATCGACTCGGCCTCGTCGAGGCGCTGGCCCTTCTCGGCCCAGGTGTAGCCGATGTAGTTCAGCGCGCCCGCGTTCTCGGGATCGACGTCGAGGACCTTGTGCATCTGCTCGAGCGAGCGATCCGTGTCTCCGGCCTCGCCGTAGATCACGCCCAGGTCGTAGCGCAGCTCGGGCTTCTCGGGATTCGCCGCGATCAGCTCCTCCATGAGCGCCACCGCACCGGGAAGATTGCCGCTGCGCTGCTCGACGCCCGCCAGATAGACCTGAAGCGAGAGCTTGTCGGGCGCGGCGACGATCGCCTTCTTCAGCTCCTCCTTCGTGCGCGGCCAATCCTTCCGGCGCTCCCAGATCCGCGCCATCGCCGTGCGCGCGTCGGCGAAGCGCGGAGACGTCGCCGGGACCTGCTCGAGCTCCGCGAGCGCCGCGTCGCTGCGCCCCGCCTCCTCGTGAACGAGGCCGATGAAGTAGCGGACCTCGTTCTCGTAGCGCTCCGGGTCGCCGTCGCCGCCGGTGCGCGCGACGGACTGGAAGCGCGCGATCGCGTCGTCGTAGCGCCCCGCCTCGTAGTAGAAGAGCCCGAGCCGGAACTGCGGCCCCGCGAGCTCCGGGCTCTCGGCGGTGAGCGTCTCGAGCGCCTTCATCGCCTCCGCGCGATTGCCGGCGTCCTCGTGGATCTGCGCGATGCGCATCAACGCGGCGGGATCGCCGGGCATCGCAGCGAGCTTCTCGTGGAGCGCCTTCAGCTCTCCCTTCGAGTCCTTCTGCGAGCGGCGCAGGCGCGCGATCGCGTCGTCGAGCGCGGCCTGGTCGGGCTCGACCGCGAGCCCGGCGCGGTAGGCCTTCTCGGCGAGCGCGGGCTTCTCCTGGCGCTCGTAGACGGCGCCGAGCGCGAGATAGCCGCGCACGTCCTGCGGTGAGGTCTCGATCAGCGAGTCGGCGACGCGCTTCGCGCCGTCGACGTTGTTCAGGTTCAGGTAGAGCGTGAACAGCGTGAACGCGCCCTCGTCGTTGAGCTTGCCCTCGTCGAAGAGCGGCTCGAGCAGCCCCACGGCGCGGTCGTACTGGTGCATGCGAACGTACAGCGTCGCGAGGCCGGAACGGAGCTCCTCGTCGTCGGGGTCGAGCTCGAGCGCGCGCTCCGCGTAGCCGAGCGCGCGCTCCGGCTCACCGGCGGCGAGCCAGACCTGCGCGAGCGCGCGCTGGATCTCCGGCGAGTCGGGGTCGAGCCGCGCGGCGTGCTCGTACGCCTCGGCGGATTCGAGCAGTCGCCCGTCGAGCTCGAGCGCGCGGCCCCGCATGAAGGCGGCGCCCGCCTCGGCCTGAGGGGACACCGGCACGACGTGGTAGGAGGCCTCGGCGCGGGCGGCGGCCCCTTCGGCACCCGGGCCCTGGAGCCGGTCGCGCAGCGCGTCGAGCGAGCTGCAGGCGGTGGTCCCGAACACGAGCGCGGCGCCGAGGATCGCGCGCAGGGTCGCCGCCGTTCTCGCTCGCCTCACCGAAAAACCTCGCAATCTCGCCAGACTAGCAGTGGCCCTGCAGAGCGGCAATCGAGCCGCCCGGCGCGCCCGCGCTCTCCTATCGGCGCCCGCGCGGCGCGGCTTTTCGCGCCCGTCAACGACCAGCCGGAATCACGCCGCGCCGCTCGAGAAGCTCGAGGACCTGCGCGACGCAAGCCGCGAGCGGAAGCTCGGCAGTGGCCACGCGCAGCTCCGCCGCGAGCGGCGGCTCGTACGGGGCGGAGATGCCGGTGAAGTCTGCGATCCTTCCGGCGCGCGCCTTCTGGTACAGGCCTTTCACGTCGCGGCCCTCGCAGACCTCGAGCGGGCAATCGACGAAGACTTCGAGGAAGTCGCCTTCCGGAAGCAGGCCGCGCACGCGCGCGCGATCGCTGCGATAGGGTGAGATGAACGCCGTCAGCACGATCACGCCGGCGTCGTTCATCAGCTTCGCGACCTCGCCGATCCGCCGGATGTTCTCGCTGCGGTCGTCCGGGGAGAAGCCCAGGTTCGCGTTCAGGCCGTGACGGACGTTGTCCCCGTCGAGCACGTAGGCGAGCGCCTTCCGGCCCGCGAGCGCTTGCTCGACCGCGCGCGCGAGGGTCGACTTCCCCGAGCCGGAGAGCCCCGTGAACCAGAGCGTCACCGCCCGGTGTCCCAGCAGAAGCGCGCGGTCCTCGCGCGAGACGTGGCTCTCGCTCCAGGTGATGTTGGCGCTCTTCGGGGCTTCGCTCATGGTCGCGCGCGAAGATACGCGAGCCCGTCGCGCAGCGCCTGAAGCGGCAGGCCCGCGAGCGAAGCCTGTTCGTCCGTGAGCGAGAGCTCGTGCGCGAGCACGCCCGCCTCGAGTGCCAGCGCCTCGCGCACGGTCGCGCCCTCGAAGTGCGCGACCGCGGCGCTCGACGCGGCGATCGCAACCGGGCAGCCGAAGGCCTGGAAGCGCGCGCACGCGATCCGGTCCCGGGCGTCGATGCGCAGGAACAGGCGCACGCGCTCGCCGCCGTCCGCGCTGCGCGCCTCGCCGCGTACGGTGCCCGGGGCGTCGAGCGGAAGCCGACCCGCGCCGCGCGGATTCCGGAAGTGCTCGAGCACCGCGGCGCTGTACGCGCTCACGTGCGCGCCTCCGCGCGCAGCAGATCCTCCCAGACCGGCGAGAGCGCGCGCAGCCGGCGGACCTGCGCGATCACTCGCTCGGCCGCCTCGTCGATCTGGGCCTCGTCGTTTCCGCGGCCGATGCCGAAACGAAGCGCCGAGAGCGACCTCGCCTCGCCTGCGCCGAGCGCCGAGAGCACGTGAGACGCCTCGCGTCGGGCCGACGTGCAGGCCGATCCCGAAGACAGCGCGAGCTCGGGCAGCGCGGCGAGGAGCGCCTCGCCTTCGACGCCGAGGAACGACACGTTCAGGTTGCCCGGCAGCCGCTCGGTCGCGTGGCCGTTGCGAACCACGCCGGGAAGCTCCGCCTCGAGCCGGGAGAAGAGGCGCTCGCGAAGCCGCTCGTGGCGCTCGGCGTCGCCCGCGCGCGAGCTTCGCGCGATCTCGGCCGCGACTCCGAAGCCCACGCAGAGCGGCACGGGCAGCGTGCCGCTGCGCAGCCCGCGCTCGTGGCCGCCGCCGTGCAGGATCGGCTCGATTCGCGCGCGCGGCGGGCGCCGCCGGACGACCAGCGCGCCGATCCCCTTCGGGCCGTACAGCTTGTGCGCGGAGAGCGACAGGAAGTCGACGCCGAGGACCGCCACGTCGGTCGCGAGCGCTCCCGCCGACTGCGCGGCATCGCAGTGGAATGCCGCGCCCGCACCCGCCGCGACGCCGGCCAGCAGCGCGATCGGCTGAACGACGCCGATCTCGTTGTTCGCGTGCATGATCGACACCAGCGCCGTCCGCGGCTCGAGCGCGTCGCGAAGCCGCTCGGGCTCGACGCGACCCTCGGCATCGACACCGAGAAGCGTCACCCGGAAGCCCTCGCGTTCCAGCGCCCGGCAGGGATCGAGCACGGCGCGGTGCTCGCTGCGCACGCTGATCACGTGGTCGCGCTTTCCGCCGCTCTCGCGGCGGAGCGCGCGCGCGCCGCCGAGGATGGCCAGGTTGTTCGCCTCGGTCGCGCCCGACGTGAAGACGATCTCGCGCGGGTCAGCGCCGACGAGCGCGGCGACCTGGACGCGCGCGGTTTCGACGGCGGCCTCGGCGCGCCAGCCGAAGGCGTGGGTGCGGCTCGCCGCGTTTCCGAAGTCGTCGGACCAGTACGGCGCCATCGCGGCGACCGCGCGCGGATCGCAGGGAGTGGTCGCGTTGTGGTCGAGGTAGATCGCGGGCGTCACTCGCGGCATTCTGCGGCGTCGGGCGCGGGGTCGCCAGAAGGACGCGGGGTGAAGTCGATCGCACGGGCCGGTCTGTTCGCGCTCGGACTCGCGACCGCGCTCGCGGTGCCGGCACGCGGCCAGAGCCCCGCCGCGGCGCCCGCCGACGAGCCCGCGCCCGAGGCGCTCGCGCGCGGCTGGTTCGAGCAGGCCTTCGGGGGCGCGGTCCTGGAGATCTGGCAGACCGAGTGGGCGGGCGAGAGCCTGAGCTACGGCGTCGCGCGTCGCTGGGCCGAAGGCAGGCCGGAGATCTTCCTGCACATCCTCGCGCCGCGGGCGTACGAGGAGCTGAACTTCCTGCTGCGCGAGCGCGACGAGAAGCGCTTCGAGATCCTGTACTACCGGACACCGAAGCTCTTTCCCGCCGGGCAGAAGGCCGCGCGCGTCATGCCGATCGCGAAGCCGGGACCCATGGAGCGGCTTCCGTTCGCGCCGGGGCTGCCCGCGATCGCCGACCTCGTGCCGCCGGACGCGGGGGACTACGCGTGGGCGCGTCTGGCGGACGTGCGCATCCAGGGCGCCGATTGTCGCGTGATCGAGGGCCGCCCGCTTCGGGACGACCTCGGCTTCGACCGCGTCCGGCTCTCGCTCGCGCGGCAGACGGGCGTCGCGCTCGACACCGATTGGTTTCAGGGGGAGCGACGCGTGCGCCGCGTCACCACCCGGCCCGCCGACGTCCGCGAGGAGGACGGCCGCTTCCTGCCGAGCCGCCGCAGCGTCGAGCAGCCGGGCCAGGACACGCAGGTCTTCGAGAACCTGCGACTCATGATCGATCCGGTGTTTCCCGAACAGCAGTTCACGACCCAAAACCTGAAGACGGGGCGCTTTCCCACGTACTAGCCGGACCGGCAGGACGGCGGGAGCCGCCCCCTGGTGCGGCATGCGTCGAAACACCCTCCTGCTCCTGCTGCTGTTCCCGTTCCTGGCCGGCTTCGACGGTCCGGAAGCCCGCGAGACGCTCGACACGGTCTTCCGCAACCTCTACGACCCCGACATGCTCGTGGCCGTCGAGCTCCAGATCGACGCCGGCCAGCCGGACGCCGAGGGCGTCACGTTCGCCTACGGGCGCAAGAGCAAAGGCGGAGAGACGCGCACGCTCGTCTACACCGGAGACGGTCAGCGCGATGCGTCGCGCATTCTCGTCTTCCAGAAGCCCGGATCGCAGGACCGCGCCTTCACCTCGGAGGGCAATCGCGGGCAGGTGCGCGCCGTCAGCGTGGGCGCGTACAAGGGCGCGCTGTTCGGGAGCGACTTCAACTACGCCGACTTCCGCGCGCGATCGGCTTCGGACTACCGCATCGAGGTGCTCGGCCGCGACCGGATCGACGGCGAGAGCTGCCGGGTGCTGCGCCTGCGGCCGCTCGAGGGCCCCTACACGATGCTGCTCACGTGGGTCTCGGAAGAGCGACCCGTCATGCTGCGCACCGACTACTTCGACGAGCAAGGGCTGTGGAAGCGCTACACCGCCCACCCCGAGAACATCGCGCAGAACTTCGAGTGGTGGGTCCCGATGCAGGACGAGATGGTCGACCTGCGCACCGGCCGCCACACCGTCCGCCAGGTCCGCAATCTGCTGATCGGCACCGACGTGCCCGACGATGCGTTCACCCTGATCCAGCTCGCGCGCGGACGTCTACCGTCCTTCTAGGGTCCGCCCGCGCCGGGCCCCGCTGACGTCACGCCCCGAAGGACTGTCCGCAGCCGCAGGTCGAGGTGGCGTTCGGATTCTCGATCTTGAAGCCCGCGCCGTTCAGATCGTCGACGTAGTCGACCTTGGTGCCGAGCAGGTACACCGCGCTCTTCGAGTCGACCACGACCTTCACGCCGTGAGCCTCGGCGGTCTGGTCCCACTCGCCGACCTTGTTGTCGAACATGAGCTGGTACTGCAGGCCGC
>CAZMKX010000183.1:0-7059 GCA_964566375.1 uncultured Myxococcales bacterium | reverse complement strand
GGTGGCGGTGGCGCGCGAACGACGCACCGGCCTCGGCCTTCAGGAGCACCGTCCAGGTGCCGGACTCGGGGCTGATGCGCAGGAGCTTCAGCCAGATCCCCTCGGAGAAGGGCGCCCACTTCAGCTCGCGGCTCGACACGAACGACTCTGGTTGAGGGGACACCATCGCGTGGCTCCTTTCGTCGGTTCGCCGGATTCTACCCCCGGCGCCCGCCGCCCGCTGCCCGCGGGGACGTTCGGGTCCCGCGCCAGCCCTGCGGAGTCTCGCCCGTCCAGCGCCGGAACGCGCGGTGGAACGCGCGGGGCTCCGAGAAGCCCAGCAGATAGCTGACCTCGGCGATCGGCAGGCCCGCTTCCAGGAATCCGAACGCCCGCTCGCGGCGAACCGCTTCGACGAGTGCGGAGACGGACGTGCCCTCGTCGGCGAGCCGGCGCTGAAGGGTGCGCGCGCTCTGGCGCAGCGCCCGCGCGAGCGCGGCGGTCGTCAGCTCGCCGTCGCACAGGCGGGCGGCGATCTCGCGGCGAACCGAACCGGCGAGCGTCGTGGCCGGAAGGGCGCCCGCGAGCCTCGCGACGTAGCCCTCGAAGAACCCCGAGAGCGCCTCGTCGGCGCCGGGCATCCGCCGTTCGAGAACCTCGGCCGGGAAGGCGAACACGTTCTCGGCGGCGCCGAAGCGCGGCGCGCGGCCGAAGATCCGCCGGTACGGCGCGTCGCTCCCGCGCGGCGCGTGACGGACGTCGAACGCCACGATCGGCACCGGCGCCCCCGTCATGCGCGCGGACATCACCAGGAAGTCGAATGCGTACATCTCGCATACGTGCGCGTGCGCCGGGCGCGCGGGCCCCCACGGCTCGAAGCGGACCGTCGCGCGTTCGCCGTCTCGCTCGAGCGTGAGGCGCTCGCCGTCCGCCAGCACACGGTAGAAGCGCAGGATGCGCGCGATCGACTCGCCGAGCGTCGCGCTCGTCATGGCGAGGAAGCCGACCGCGCCGATCGCCGCGGGCGTGACGGTCTCGATGTACGAGAGTCCGAAGTGCGCGTCGCCCAGAAGATCCGCACCGGCCTCCACGATGTTGTAGTAGCAGCGCATGGGCAGGCGCGTGTCGGGATCGTCGAGCGAGCCCCCGCGCAGGTCTGCGCGTCGCAGCAGCTCCGTCGCGTCCGCCCCGCGCGAGACCGCGTAGTCGAAGACGTGGCGCGCGCCCTGCGCGAATCCGGTCGGCTCCATCAGTCGCGAAACGACGCCTCGGCGGTGGCTGCGACCTCGTCGAAGTGCTTCTCGAGCGCGGGGTTCGCGCCGCGGCAGCCGTCGACGACGGCGCGCGCCCAGGCGATGTACTGCTGCCGTCTCGTCAGGTCCCAGCCGGCGGGCGGCGAGGCGCCGATCTCGCGCACGTTCGAGATCTTGTCGGCGAGCTTGATCTGCTTTGCGCCCGGGCTCAGGTGCGGAGCGTGCTCGATCTGAAGCTGTTTGCGCTCTTCCTTCGGGCGGCTCTTGTCGTCGGTGACCTCGGCGACGAGCGCGCACACGCGCGGGCCGAACTCGAGCTCGAGCTCGGCCGGAGTCGTGCCGGTGTCCTCGACCGTGTCGTGCAGGATTCCCGCCGCCAGCACGTCGAAGTCGCGCACGCCGCCGACGCGAGCGAGCAGGTCGGCGACCTCGATCAGGTGGTTCACGTAGGGCGTCTTTTCCGCGTCCTTGCGCTTCTGTCCGGCGTGCTTCTGGGCCGCGAAGCGAAGCACCGCGAAGAGCTCCGCGATCAACTCAGGCGCTCGCGCTCGGCCGCGCCGACACCGCCGAGTGCCAGCGCGCGAAGCTCGAGAGCGCGGGGTCGGGCTCGAATTCCACCATCCGCGCGAAGTCGATCGTGCACTGCGCCGTGATGTCGGCGACGGAGTAGTGCTCGCCCGCGATGAACGGCCGCCCCTCGAGCTCGCGATCGAGAAGCTCCAGGAACTGCGAGGCGCGCTTGCGGTTCGGCTCCACGTTCGCCGGGATCTGCTGCACGACCTTCGCGGTCAGCGGCGAGCCGTGGCCCCAGACCATTCCGATCGCGTTCAGGAGCACGAGCTCGACGCGTCGGTTCCACATCTCGACCGTCGCCTGGTCCGCGGGATCGCGTCCGAAGAGCGGCGGCTCGGGATGCAGCGCCTCGAAGTAGCGGCAGATCGCAACCGACTCCGCGATGCAGCGACCGTCGTCGAGCTCGAGCACGGGAATTCCGCCGAGCGGGTTCTTCTCCAGGAAGGCCGGCTGCCGGTTCGCGCGCGCGAAGATGTCGACCGTCTCGAGCGGAACGCTGACGCCCTTCTCGGCCAGGAAGATGCGCACCCGGCGCGGGTTCGGCGCCTGCTTGAAATCGTAGAGCTTCATTCGGGCGATTCTCCTCGTCGCCAGGATACCCCGAACCCTCCCGCGGCGGATTGGCGCGGCGCGTCCGTCGATCTGGCGCGCGCGGTCCGTCTTTTCGCATCGCGATCGGCGAATCCTCTGGGAATGGTACTCATCGCCGCCATCGTCCTTGCCGCTCTCGGGGTATGGCTGCTCTTCTCCTACGACAACGGCCACGGCGGCTTCGCGCGCGGCCCGGCCGAGCCGCGCGCGGACGAGTCGGACGCGCGCGGAGCGCTTCACACGGTTCACTTTCCAGCCATCGATGCGACGCGGCTCGAAGGCTGGCTGTTCACGCCCAACAAGGTTCCGTCCGCGCCTCTCGTGCTGATGGCCCCCGGCCTCACGGGCACGAAGGAAGGCCATCTGGAGCCATTCGCGCGGCGCTTCCAGCGCGCAGGGCTCGCGGTGCTGCTCTTCGACTACCGCTCGTTCGGCGGGTCCGAGGGCGAGCCGCGCCACTGGGTCGACCCGACGCGCCACCGGCAGGACTGGGAAGCGGCGCTCCGCTTCGCACGAAGCGAGCTCGCGAAGTCGGGCGCGGTGGACCCGACGCGCCTCGCTCTCTGGGGCTCGAGCTTCTCGGGCGGAGCCGCGCTCGTCGTCGCCGCGCGCGACCCCGCAATCAGCGCCGTCGTCGCCCAGTGTCCGTATCTCGAGACGTCCGCATCGCAGCAGCCGAGTCGACACGACATGGTGTACTTCGTCTTCTGGACGCTGCTCGACGCGCTGCGCGCGCGACTCGGACTCCGCCCTCTCTACGTTCCGGCGTTCGGACGCCCGGGCGAGCGCGTCCTCGCGAAGAGCCGCGAGAACCCGCCCGCCACCCGCTTCGACGCGCCGGACGCGCACCCGTTCTGGCGGAGGATGCCCGCCCCGCTTCGCGGCGGCTGGGAGAACAAGCTGCTCGCGCGCGCCTTCGCGAAGCTCGACGCCGAGATTCCGCTCGACCACGTGGCATCGGTCCGCTGCCCGGTGCTGCTGATCGCCGGAGAGCACGACGACATGGTTGCGCTCGAAGCCGTCCGCTCCGCCGGGGCGCGACTCGCGAACCCGGAGAGCAGGCTGCTCGTCCGCGACTGCGGGCACTTCGACCTGTATCTCGGGCCACACTTCACGGGGAACGCCGACGCGCAGGCGGACTTCCTGGCGCGCGCGCTCGAGGCGAAGCCTGGTGCGTGAGCAGGCCTTTCTCGCCGAGGAATGCGCGCACGGCCTCCCACGGCCGCGGACAGTCGTTGTGGCCGCAGCCGGGTTCGACGATCAGGGTCGCGTCCCTCGTGCCGCGATCGAGCGCGTGCGCGTGCGCGACCGGGATCAGATCATCGAGCTCGCCGTGCACGATCAGCACCGGGCCGGGGAAGCTCGCGAGGACGGCCAGGCTGTCGAGGGGGTCGCGAACCAGGAAGCCGGGCAGGCCGAGCTCCCGAGCCATGCTGCGCACGCTGGTGAAGGTCGACTCGAGCACCAGCGCGGCGACCGGGCGCTCGCGCGCCAGCGTGCAGACTGCGCCGCCCCCGAGCGATCGGCCCCAACCGATCACGCGCGCAGGGTCCACACCGGGGCGTGTAAGGCCCCAATCGAAGGCCGCCGCCATCACCGCAGCGAGGCTCGCCTCGGACGGCGTCCCGCTCGAGCGACCGTAGCCCGGATACTCGACGAGGAGCGCGGACACGCCCCAGGCGCGCGGAGTCTCGAACGCATCGACCCAATCGTCGATCAGCTCGCCGTTTCCGTGCGCGTACACGATCAGCGCGCCGGACGGTGAAGCCGCGGCCCGCGCGGGCAGGAACCAGGCTTCCGAGCGCACGTCACCGAGCTCGAGCCAGACGCGCTCCGCTCCGCGCGCCGCGAGGTCCGGCACGGGTCCCCGCGGACCCGGTGCCGGGAACACGACCTGCTGCTGCAGCCTGAAGAGAAGTGCGACGCCGAGCGCGCCCGCGACGCCGAGCGCAACCGTTCCGAGCACGAGCCAGCGCGCGAGGGTCACTCCAGGCTGTAGTCGACGGTCGACACGACGCGCACCGTCTTGGCGAGCTGGCCCTCCTCGGTGATTCCGGGCGCGCGATCGCGCGCGAGGATCTCGAACGTGCCCTGGTTCGCGCGGCGGATTCCGCCGATCCGGCTCTTCGCGTCGCGCGCGAACTGCTCGGCGGCCTCGCGCGCGCGCGCGGTGGCCTCGGCGATCATCGCGGGCTTCAGGTCGTTCAGCCCCGTGAAGATGAAGGTCGGTCCACCGCCGCCGTACTCGCCGCCCGACGAGAGCACCACGCCGGCCGCGACCAGCTCGCCCACCTTCGCGCTCGCGTCCATCACCTTCTGCGGCTCGTTCGAGCGCAGCACCAGCGTCTGGTTGATCACGAAGCGGTTGCCGCGATCTCCCGAGCCGCCGTACTGGTTCGCCTGGGCGTCGCTGACGGAGAAGCCGCTCACCTGCGCGGTCGCCGTGTCGATTCCGTGCCGCTCGAGGAACGCGCGGATCTGCGCGACGCTGGCCTCGATCTGCGCGTGCGCGCGCGAGAGGTCGTTGTCCGAGGCCACGACGCGCAGCGGCCAGATCGCGACGTCGGCTTTCACCTCGCGCTCCGAGATGCCCTTCACCGTCACGAAGCGGTCCGCCATGCGCGCGCCGAGGAAGCCCTGCGAGACGAAGAAGCCCGCGAGCGCGATGCCCGCCGCGAGAATCGCCGAGCCGAGCAGGCCGCCGCCGTTCATCGCACGCCCCGCGATCTCAATCGACGCCGCCGTCGACGCTCACGTCCAGGTCCCGGAGCAGGCCGTCGTGCAGGTCGTAGATCCAGCCGTGGACGATCAGCGAGTGACCGCGGCTCCAGGCGTCCTGCACGGTCGCGACACGGCAGACCGCCTTCACCTGCGCCATCACGTTCAGCTCGCAGAGCCGGCGGGCGCGTGCGACGTCGTCGGGCAGTGACTTCAGCTCGTCCTCGTGTGCGCGCCGCACCGCGCGGATGTGCTGCAGCCAGCTCTCGAGCGGCAGCTCGAGTGGAGGTCCGAACGCGGCCTGCACGCCGCCGCAGCCGTAGTGGCCGGTGACGATGATGTGCTTGATCTTCAGCACGTCGACCGCGTACTGCACGACGGACAGGCAGTTCGTGTCGCTCGACGCCACGACGTTTCCGACGTTGCGGTGGACGAACATCTCCCCCGGCGCCAGACCGACGATCTCGTTCGCGGGCACACGGCTGTCGGCGCAGCCGATCCACAGGTAGTCGGGCGCCTGCAGGTCGCAGAGCCGCGAGAAGAACTGCGGATCGGCCTCGACGTGGCCGGCGGCCCACCTGCGGTTGTTCGTGAAGAGCTTCTGCAGGAAGCGCATCGGCGTTCCTCCCAGATGAGCCTGTGGCTACGAAACCTGCTTGAACTCGTCGAGCACGGGTCGTCGCGTCTTCCACCAGTACTTGACGGTGAAGCTCGACCAGTTGTTCGTGACCTTGCCGGCCGCGGTCTTGTACCAGCTCTTGCAGCCGGCGGCCCAGGCCGTGTGCGACAGGTCCTTCTGCAGCTCGGCGTTGTACCGCTCCTGCACCTCGGGCAACACGTCGAGGTAGCGCAGGCCGCGCTGCGCGAGCGCCTGGATGCACTGCACGGTGTAGCGCACCTGCGCCTCGATCATGAAGATGATCGAGTTGTGGCCCAGGTTCGTGTTCGGCCCGTACATCATGAACAGGTTCGGGAAGCCCGAGACGGTGATGCCGAGGTGCGCCTCCGCTCCGGGGCCCCAGACCTCCTCGAGCTTCCGGCCGCCCACGCCCTCGATCTGCACCGGCGACAGGAACGAAGTCGCCGAGAAGCCGGTCGCCAGGATGATCGTGTCGGCGGGGTGCGAGGCTCCGTCCTTGGTCTCGATCGCGTCGCGCGTGATGCGCGCGATCTCGCTCGTCTCGACGGCGACGTTCGGCCGCGCGAGCGCGGGGTAGAACTCGTCGTCGATCAGGATGCGCTTGCAGCCCACGCGGTAGTCGGGCGTCAGCTTCGCGCGCAGCGCGGGGTCGGGGATCGCCGCCTCGAGCCACGCGCGCGCGCCCTTCTCGAACACGCGCGCGATCCGGCCCTCGCCGCCGAAGGCCAGGAAGTTCTTCTCGAGCTGCCAGTAGAAGAACCAGCGGTACAGGCGCTGCAGCGCGGGGAGGGCGCGGAAGAGCTTCTTCGTGCGCTCGCTGTAGGCGTAGTCGCCGCGTGGCACGACCCAGTTCGCCGAGCGCTGGAAGATCGTGAGCTTGCGGGCCTGCTTCGCGACGTGCGGGATGAACTGGATCGCGCTCGCACCGTTGCCGATCACGGCGACGTTCTTGCCGGCGAGGTCGTGCGCCTTGTTCCAGCGCGCGGAGTGGAACGTGACGCCCTCGAAGTCGGCGAGCCCCGGCAGGTCGGGAACGTGCGGGCGGTTCAGCTGCCCGACGCCGCTCACGAGCACGTTCGCGCTCATCTCCTCGCCCGACTTCGTGCGCACGCGCCACAGGCCCGCAGCCTCGTCGAAGCTCGCGCTCGCGACCTCGGTGCCGAAGCGGATGTGCGGCAGGATCCCGTACTTCTCCGCCGTGCGGTGCAGGTAGCGCTGGATCTCCGCCTGGCCCGAGAACTTCCGGCTCCAGTCGGGGTTCTGCTCGAAGGAGAAGCTGTAGAAGTGCGACGGCACGTCACAGGC
>CAZMKX010000182.1:0-7078 GCA_964566375.1 uncultured Myxococcales bacterium | reverse complement strand
GCAGTGCTGCTCGAAGCCGGCGGCGCGCAGCGTCTCCCGCACGTCGCCGCGGGCCTCGGCGAGCCGGAAGGTGATCCCCCGCTGCCGCAGGCCGCGATGGAGCTCCTCGAGGAGCTCCGCCCCCGCGAGGTCGACCGCGGGGCACGAGCCGAGGAAGAAGACGGCGAGCCTCACGCCCTCCCCTCGTGCGCCGAGCAGCTCGAAGAAGCGGTCCCGCACGTGCTCGACGTTGAAGTAGAGGAGGGAGGCCTCGGCGCGGAAGACGAAGACGTCCGGGAGCCGCTCGTTCTCGGGGTGCCGGATCACGTCGGCGAAGTAGTCCGTTCCGGGCACGCGGCCGAGCTCCGTGGTGCGGGGCCGGGAGCCCCGGCGCAGGACCAGCAGCAGGGAGATCACGACGCCGATCAGGACGCCCCGCAGGAGACCGGAGCCGAGCACACCGAGGAGCGCGGCCATGGCCACGCCGAACTCGCCCCGCATGAACCACCACAGCCGCCGGAGGTCGGACAGCTTGAAGAGCCCGCTCACGGCCATGAGCACGATGGCGGCGAGCACGGGCTGCGGCAGGTCGTGCAGCAGTGAGGCGAGGAAGAGGGTCACCACGACCATGAGGCCGGAGGCCACGAGGCCGGAGAGGGGTGTGCGGGCGCCGCCGCCCTCGTTGACCAGCGACTGCGACATGCCGCCGCTCACCGGGAAGCCGTGGCCGAGGCCCGCGGCGAGGTTTGCGCCCGCGAGCGCCAGGAACTCCTGGTTCGCGTCGAGCCGGTAGCCGTGCTTGCGCGCGAACATGCGGCCGATCGCGGCCGTCTCCACCGCGCCGAGCATGAAGCACGCGATCGCGAGCGGAAGCAGTTCGTTCACGACCGTCCGCGGAATGTCCGGCCAGCCGAGCGCGGGCAGTCCCTGCGGGACTTCGCCGAGCAGCTTGACGCCCAGGCTGCCGAGATCGGTGAGCGACGCGGTGACGATTCCGCCGATCACGACGAAGAGCGCGACGGGCCGGTTCGCGAGATAGCGCTTGCCGAGCAGGAGGAGCGCGAGTGCGCCGAGTCCGAGGCCGAGCGAAGCGAGATTCGTCTCGCCCACGTGCGAGAAGAAGTGCCCCATGCGCTCCCAGAAGTCGCCGTGCGAGCCCTTGAAGCCGAAGAGCTTGGGGAGCTGCGTGCTCGCCAGCACGAGCGCGATCCCGGCCTTGAAGCCGATCATCACCGTCTCGGAGACGAAATCCACGATCGCGCCCGCGCGCGCGAGCCAGGCGAGAAAGGCGAGCACACCGACGAGGATCGACGTCCCGGCCGCGAGAGCCGCGAAGCGAGACGGATCCCCGCCCGCGAGCTCGCCCAGCGTCGAGCCGAGAAGCAGCGAGATCGCCGACGTCACGGTGATCGCCGTGTGGCGCGAGCTGCAGAAGAGCCAGAAGGCGAGCCCCGAATACAGGCACGCGTACAGACCCGCTTCCGGCGGAAGACCCGCGAGCGAGGCGTCGGCGATCGCGGCGGGAAGCAGGTACGCCGCCAGCGTGACGCCGGCGACGACGTCGAGGCGCAGCCACGCGGGCTGATAGCCGCGCAGCCATGTCGAAGCCGCGAGCCAGCGTCCGCCGCGGATCAGCGGCTCCGTCTCGGCGTTGTCGCTCTCGACGCTCATCGTTCGGCCCGTCCGCCCCTCGCGCGCAGCACCACCGCCGCCGCGACGAGCAGGATGACACCTCCGGTGGCGAGCGTCGCGCGCAGTCCCACCGTTTCGCCGAGCCAGCCGCCCGCGGCCGTGCCGGCGAGCGTCGCGAGGCTCGACAGGAAGCGGATCCCGCCGCCGACGCGCCCGAGCACGGCCGCGGGCGTGATCTGCTGGCGCAAGCTCGACTGGTGCACCTGCCAGAGCACGTGACCGAAGTCGCCGACGACCTGCTGCACGACGATCGCGGCGACACCGAGAAGCGTCGCGCCCGGGGCGAGCGAGAGCGCGAGCGCGCCGATGGCCGCGAGCAGAAGCCCGGCCAGCATCGCGGGCAGGCCCGTGCCCCGCGCGGGCACGCGCTCCGCCGCGAACGCGCTCGTCAGCGACGCGAGCGAGCCGAGCGCGAAGAGCATGCCGAGCGTGCCCGCCGAGAAGCCGAGCTCGCGGTAGACGAACAGCATGTAGACCGCGCCGATCACCTGGTTCGAGATCGCGATCAGCATCCCCGACGCCGCGATCGCCGCGAGCGCGGGCGTGCGCGCGATCTCGCGCAGTCCTGCGCCGATCTCCGCCCGTCGCGAGCCGCCGCGCGCGCGCATCTCGGGCGCGGCTTCCGGTGCGCGGATGCGAAGGAGGAACACGGCCGAGGCCAGGTACGTGACGGCATCGACCACCAGCGCGAGCGGAGCCGAGAGCAGCTGCACGAGCCAGCCGCCCGCCGCGAACGCGCCGGCTTCCGCCGCGGCGTCGGCGGCCTGCAGCCGGCTGTTCGCGGCGACGAGCGCGGGCGTCTCGACCAGCGACGGCAGGTAGGCGTGGTGCGCGACGTCGAAGACGAAGTCGAGCAGCCCGCGCAGGAACGCGAACGCGTACAGGTGCACCATCTCGAGCACGCCCGCGAAGGCCGCCGCGGGCACGGCCAGGAGCAGCGCGGCGCGCGCGAGATCCGCCGCGATCAGGAGCGGCCGCCTTCGCGCGCGGTCGATCGCGTGGGCGGCGAACAGGCCGATCGCGATCGACGGCAGGATCGCCGCAGCGTTGATTGCGGCGATCTCGCCGGCCGACGCGTCGAGAAGCTCGATGGCCAGGAACGGCAGCGCGACCGCCGTGAGCATCGAGCCGAAGTTCGAGATCGTCGCGGCGGCGACGAGCCGCCCGAAGTCGCCGCGCAGGCGGGCGTCGCTCACTCGAGCCTGCGCAGCCAGAGCGTCCGGCTGTAGCCGGGGCCGTAGCGGCCCGTTCCCAGGTTCGGGTCGAGGCCCAGCGCCATCAGCTCGGTGCCGCGCGCGCGCACGTACTCGCGCTCGTCGCGGTCGAAGGCGGCGTAGAGCGCGGCCGGATCGAGCCCGCGCAGCCGTGCCGGTGGCACGAGCTGCGCGATCCGCCGCTCGACGGCGACCGTCGATACGACCGCCTCGCTCGCGTCGGGAAGCACGTACTCGACGATCGACGTGCCCGAGTCCTCGAGCCGCTGCAGGCGGTGGCATACACCGTTCTGCACCGTGTTCCGGATGCGCTTGTAGAAGGCGATCCACTTCGCGTACTCGGCGAGCTCCGCCTCGTCGAGCGCGTTCAGGTCGGAGCCGATTCCCAGCACGCCGCGCATCGCCACGTCGAAGCGCGTCGAGAGCTCGAGCCGCCGGCCCGTCTGGTGGTTGCGCTCGTGCGTCACCCAGCAGGCCATCGCGCGCGCCGGGTAGGCCAGGCTCGCGCCCTCCTGGATCGCCACGCGCGCGAGCGCGTCCGTGTTGTCGCTGGCCCAGAACTGGTCGGTGCGCGCGAGGATGCCCGCGTCCACGCGGCCGCCGCCGCTCGAGCAGCTCTCGATCGACAGCTGAGGGAAGCGCCGACGCAGGCCGTCCATCAGCGCGTACACACCTTCGGCGTGCCCGCGCCAGATGGCCTTGCCGACGACGCTGCCCGGCTCGCTCGACGGCCGGTTCATGTCCCACTTGAGGAAGTCGACGTCGTTCTCGGCGACGAGAGCCTCGAGCACGCGCGCGAGGTGCGCGAGCACCTCCGGCCTCCCGAAGTCGAGGATCAGCTGGTGGCGGTGCTCCGTTCGGGGCCGCCCGGGGAAGTGCAGAACCCAGTCGGGGTGCGAGCGGTACAGGTCCGAGTCGGGGTTCACCATCTCGGGCTCGACCCAGAGCCCGAACTTCATGCCCAGCGCGTGGACCTCGTCCGCGAGCGGGCGGAGTCCGGTCGGAAAAACGTCGCGCGAGACGGTCCAGTCGCCGAGCCCGGCCGTGTCGTTGCGCCGCGCGCCGAACCAGCCGTCGTCGACGCAGAAGAGCTCGACGCCGATCGCGGCGCTCTTTCGCGCGAGCGCGATCTGGCTCTCGAGCGAGAGCGCGAAGTAGCTCGCCTCCCACGAGTTGTAGAGCACCGGCCGCACGGGCGCGGGTGGATCGGTGCGCGGCAGGACGTGCCGACACAGAAAGGCGTGCATGCGCCGGCTCGCGCCCGAGAACCCGTCCGCGCACGCGCCGTGGATCAGCGCCGGAGTCACGTGGCGCGCGCCCGGCGCGAGCGCGAGCGCGAAGTCGAACGGGTTGTAGCCGCCGTGCACGGCGAGCGCGGCGTTCGGCCGCTGCTCGAACGCCAGCCGCCAGCTTCCGCTCCAGGCGAGCTGGCCGAAGAACACCGTTCCGTGTTCTTCCGTCGCCCCGATTCCTGCCCCGTCCGCGGGGCACAACAAGAAGAAGGGATGGTGCACGAAGCCCGTGTGCACCGAGCGGCTCTCGAGCGAAAGCGTCCCCACGGGCAGGCGCACGCGCTCGCTCTGGAACTCGGCGGCCCAGCCGCCCGACGCGTGCAGAAGGTCCCAGCGCCCCGGCGGCAGGTGAAGCGTGCCGGAGCCGAGCTGCTCGACCTGCACGGTCGCGTCGCCGGTGTTCTCGAGCTCCAGCCAGCGCTCGATCACGTCGTTCGGTGCGTCGGCGCGCAGGCAGAGCCAGGCGCGGAACGGCTGCACCGGGTCGTCGAGCCGGATCCGCAGCGTCTCGCGCCCGTCCGCGAGCGCCTCGATCTCGTGCGATGCGTAGCGCAGCCGCACGTCGCGAACCGGCAGCGCGCCGGCCTCCGCGCCGGGGAAGGACACCTTCAGCGTCACCTCGTGCCAGGTGTGATCGCCGAAGGTGACGACCGCGTCGCGGCGCCCCTGCCGGTCGACACCGATGCGCGGGAACGGATCGTCCGGAAGCCGGCCGCTCGCGACGGGCGACTCCGCGCCAAGCGCGCGCGGACCGCTGCCCAGGCAAACGACGCGGCCGTCGGGATCGGCGCGAAGCGCGTGAAAGCTCGTCGCGAGCACGAGGTTCCAGGTGCGCGTGGCCGGGTCGAAGTGGATCAAGCGCCGAGTCGTCGCGCGATCGCGAGGGCGGTGCGCGCCAGCTGCGGCACGGTGTCTGCGAGCGTCGAGGCGTTGTCGCTCGCGGCGGTACCATCGCGCACGCGGCCGAGAATTCCCTGGTAGATGCAGGCGGCGCGGTAGATCTGGTACGCGGCGTACCAGTCGAACGACTCGATCGCCGCACGGCCCGTGCGCCGGCAGTACGCCGCGGCGTACTCCGCGAGCGTCGGCAGACCGTGCGAGCGCAGGTCGAGCCCGGCGAAGGCGCCGCCCTCGAACCAGGGCATGCACAGGTAGGTGAAGTCGCCGAGCGGATTGCCGAGCGTCGAGATCTCCCAGTCCAGGATCGCGATCACGCGCGGCTCGGTCGGGTGCAGGATCGTGTTGTCGAGCTTGAAGTCGCCGTGGATCAGCGTCGTCTCGTCGCTCGGCGGGATCGTGCGCGGCAGCCACTCCGCGAGCGCGTCCATCTCGGGCACGCTTCCCGTCTGCGACGCCTGGTACTGCTTCGTCCAGCGCGAGAGCTGGCGGGCGAAGTAGTTCCCCGGCCGTCCGAAGTCCTCGAGCCCGAGCTTCCGCCAGTCGACGCGATGCAGGCGCGCGAGCGTCTCGTTCAGCGAGTCGTAGATCGCCGCGCGCTCGGCCGGCGCGCAGGTCGGCAGTGTGGGCTCCCAGAGGACGCGCCCCTCGACGCACTCCATCACGTAGAACCACGTGCCGATCACCGACTCGTCGGTGCACAGCGCGTACGCGCGCGGCACCGGCACGCCCGTGTCCTGCAGCGCGCGGATCACGCGGAACTCGCGGTCGACCGCGTGCGCCGAAGGCAGGAGCTGCCCCGGCGGCTTGCGTCGCACCACGTAGCGCGTGCCGCCGGCCTCGACCCGGTACGTCGGATTCGACTGCCCGCCCTTGAACTGCTCGACCGCGAGGGCGCCGCGGAAGCCCGCAACGTTCGCGCGCATCCACGTCTCGAGTCGCCCGGCGTCGATCCGGTGACGCTCTCGAACGGCCTGTGTACCCGCGAAGATTTCCTGTCGATCGGCCATGTCGGACCCCTATCCTACGCTACCCTTCGCGCCGGAAAGGAGCCCCCGATGAAGATCTCCGACTTCGTCCGCACCCACTACCGCCACTTCAACGCCGCGGCGCTGTCCGACGCGGCGGACGGCTACACCGCGCACCTCGCGGGCGGCGGGAAGATGATGCTCGCGATGGCGGGCGCGATGAGCACCGCCGAGCTCGGCCTCTCGCTCGCCGAGATGATCCGCAAGGACAAGGTGCACGCGATCTCGTGCACGGGCGCGAACCTGGAGGAGGACGTCTTCAACCTGGTCGCGCACGACCACTACAAGCGCATCCCCAACTGGCGGAACCTGACGCCGGCGGACGAGAAGGCGCTCGAGCGCGCCGGGCTGAACCGCGTCACCGACACCTGCATTCCCGAGGACAAGGCCTTCCGCGCGATCGAGAAGCACGTGCTCGACCTGTGGGTGCGCGCCGACCAGCAGCGCAAGCGCTACTTCCCGCACGAGATCATGTACCAGCTCCTGCTCGAGGGGCGCGTGCGCGACTCGTACCAGATCGATCCCGCGGGCTCTTGGCTGCTCGCCGCCGCCGAGAAGAACCTGCCGATCTTCGTCCCCGGCTGGGAGGACTCGACGCTCGGCAACATCTTCGTGTCGCACGTGATCTCGGGCCAGCTCTCGAACTTCCAGATCGTGAAGAGCGGGCTCGAGACGATGGCCGAGCTCGCGCGCTGGTACGTGCAGACGACGATGGGCAAGTCGCTCGAGGAGCTGCCCGCGGTCGAGGCGTCCGACGATCACGACGCGGTGCACATGCGCGCGATTCCCGCGAAGCAGGCGCGCGCGACGGTCGGCTTCTTCCAGATCGGCGGCGGCATCGCGGGCGACTTCCCGATCTGCGTCGTGCCGATGATCCACCAGGACCTGCGCCGGCCGTGCCCGTACTGGGGCTACTTCTGCCAGATCAGCGACTCGACCACGAGCTACGGCTCGTACAGCGGCGCCTTCCCGACCG
>CAZMKX010000181.1:1930-7092 GCA_964566375.1 uncultured Myxococcales bacterium | reverse complement strand
GCCAGCGGCGTGATCGTGCAGAGTCTCGCGTTCTGGATCGACGGCATGGAGACGCTGGCGCGCCAGGTCTGGGAGTTCACGCTGACGTTCAGCCTGTACCCGCGTCCGCTCTTCTCGGGCGAGCTCGCGTTCCTGCTCTACACGGTGCTTCCCGCCGGCTTCGTCGGCTTCCTGCCGGCCGAGCTCGTTCGCGCGCCGAGCGCGACGCTGGCGGTCGCGGCGCTGGGCGCGGCCGTCGGCTGGTCGCTGCTCGCGCTCGCGGTCTTTCGCATCGGGCTGCGGCGGTACGCGTCGGGGAATCGGGTCGGCGCGCGCGGCTGAGTCAATCGGCGCCGAGCGTGCGATAGAGCGCGCGCAGGCGCAGGGCGGCGGCCTCCCAGGTCATCTCCCTCGCGCGCGCGAGCCCGCGCGCGCGCAGGTCGGCCGCGAGCGCCTCGTCCGAGACGACGCGGCGAAGCGCCGCCTCGAGCGCCGCGCTCGAGCGCGCGTCGACGAGAAGCGCCGCGTCGCCTGCCGCCTCGGGCAGCGACGCCGCGTCGGAGCAGACCACGGGCGTTCCGCACGCCATCGCTTCGAGCACGGTCAGGCCGAAGCCCTCGTACAGGCTCGGCACGGCGCAAACGCGCGCGGCGCCGATCAGCGCCACGAGCTCTGGCTCGGCGAGGCCGGTCATGCGCACGGTGCGCGCGCGCATCCCGCTGCGATCGAGCGCGGTCTCGACCTCGGCCTCGCCATCGCTGCCGCGGCCGACGAGGACGAGTCGCAGCTCCGGCACGCGCGCGAGGGCGTCGATCAGCGTGACGAAGTTCTTGCGCGGCGTGAGCAGACCGATCGAGATCACGTAGTCGCCGTGCTCCGCGCGCAGCCGCGCGATCTCGCCCGGCTCGGTCGGGTGGAAGCGTCGGCCGTCGACGCCGAGCAGAATCGGGAAGACGCGCTCCGGAGACACACCGTACTCGTCGCAGACCTCGCGCGCGCTGAAGGCGCTCGGGGTCATGACGTAGTCCGTGCGCGAGATGGCCAGTCCGATCTTCGCGCTGCGCTTCTGGTGCCAGGATGCGCTCACCCAGCCGGTGTTCCGTACCGCGTTCAGGTCGTGGATCGTCAGCAGCTTGGTCACGCGCGGGGTGCGCGGCATGTACGGCGCGAGAGAGTGGAAGAGCCGGGCGCCGCGGAGCGTGAGGTCGTTCAGCGGATCGACGAGCACACGCACGGCGGCGTTCGGCGCGCCCGGCCGCCACAGGTCGCCCTTCCACCAGCGGTCGAGCCGCGAGCAGATCGCGTACTGCGTGCCGGGATCCTGAGCGAGCAGCGCCCCCACGAGCGATCGGATCATCCCGCCGACTCCGCCGTAGGGCGGCTTGCCCGCGGCGGAGCTCACTTCGAGCGCGATCATGGCGACGAGCCTAGCTCTGCGCGCCGACGAGCACCGGCAGGATCTCGCCGATCGGACCGCGGATCAGCGCGTCCGCCAGGCCGTCCATCTCGGTGGGCTCCGCGTTCACGATCACGATCTTCGCGCCGGCGCGCTTCGCGACCGGCACGACGCCCGCGATCGGGAACACCGAGAGTGTGCTGCCGATCGCAAGCAGGAGGTCGCAGCCCTGTGCGGCGGCCTCGGCGCGCTGCAGGTCGCGGGCGACGAGGTTCTGCCCGAACGAGATCGTGGCCGACTTCAGGATTCCGCCGCAGCTCCGGCAGGGCGGGTCCTCCTCGCCGGCGCGAACCCGCGCCAGCGCGCGCTCCATCGGCGCGCGCTCGCCGCAGTCCAGGCAGCTGACCTCGCGAATCGTCCCGTGGATCTCGATCACGCGCTCCGGCGCGGAGCCCGCGGCCTGGTGCAGGCCGTCGACGTTCTGCGTGATCAGCGTGTGCAGGCGGCCCGTGCGCTCGAGCGCGACCAGCGCCCGGTGTCCGGCGTTCGGCTCCGCCTTCCAGGCCGGAGATTCGAGCCGATTCCGCCAGGCGCGGCGGCGCACCTCGGGGTCGGCGACGTAGTGGGACAGCGTGGCCATCTTCTCGGCGCCGGGGTTCGTCGTCCACAGCCCCTTGGGGCCACGGAAGTCGGGAATGCCCGACTCCGTCGAGATCCCGGCGCCCGTCAGCACGACGATCCGCTCGGCGTCGCGCAGCCACGAAGCCACTTCCCGGAGGTCCTCCCGCGCGTCGCTCATGAAAACATTCTCGCACGCACTAGCGCGGCGCCGCGAGGTTCTCCTACGATGCCGCGACATATGAGCGTGCACGCGACGTCGTACCACTCCCCGAAGCTCCAGGCGCGGAACATCGACAGCAAGGGAGGGCGTTCGCTGGTCGTGCGCGAGGTCGTCGAGCCTGGTGAGCTGGTCGTCGTCTGGGGCGGCGAGGTGGTGCACCTCTCGCGCCTGCACACGCTCTCGCCGGCCGAGCGGCTTCTGACGATCCAGGTCGAGGAGGATCTCTACCTGGTCTCGGGGCTGGACGGCCCGGCCGACTGGGTGAACCACTCGTGCAGTCCGAACTGCGGACTCAGCGGGCAGATCGCGCTGGTCGCGATGCGGCGGCTCGAGCCGGGCGAGGAAGTCTGCTTCGACTACGCGATGAGCGACGGCTCGCCGTACGACCAGTTCCGCTGCGGCTGCGGCGCGAAGGAGTGCCGCGGCGACATCACCGGCGAGGACTGGGCGCGCCCCGAGCTGTGGAAGCGCTACCGGGGTCACTTCTCGCCGTACCTGCAGCGTCGCATCGACGCCAAGCTGGCGGCCTCGCGGCGAGTGCGGTCTCATAGGCCGAGGGGGCGAGAGGCGACGGGAGAAGGGAGACGGACGTGAGCGAGCCAGTCCAGGAGTACACGGGCGCGATCGACCGCGGGCTGGAGGGTGTCGTCACCTGTACCACCTCGATCAGCACGATCGAGGGCTCGACGCTGCTCTACCGCGGCTACACGATCGAGGATCTCGCCGAGCACGCGAGCTTCGAGGAAGTCGTCTACCTGCTCTGGTACGGCTGGCTTCCGACGCGCCGCGAGCTCGAGGAGTTCTCGACCGACCTGCACCACAGCATGGCACTGCCGCCCGAGTCGTTCGGCTGGTTCCACGGCCTGCCGACGCGCGTTCACCCGATGGATTTCCTGCACGCGGTGGTGGCGGGCCTCACGCTCCACGACCCCGACGCGAACCTGGTGAACGCCGCCGCGACGCTGCGCAAGTCGACGCGACTCGCGGCCCGGATCGGCACGATCGTGGCCGCCTACCAGCGCGTGCGCAGCGGTCAGTGGCCGCTGCAGCCGCTGCCCGACAAGTCGATCGCCTGGAACTTCCTCTACATGCTGAAGGGCGAGGAGCCCGACGAGAAGGAAGTCCGTCGCTTCGACACCTGCCTGATCCTGCACGCCGACCACGAGCTGAACGCCTCGGCGTTCTCCGCTCGTGTGACGTCGAGCACGCTCTCCGGAACGTACTCGAGCATCATGGCGGCGATCGGCACGCTGAAGGGTCCGCTGCACGGCGGCGCGAACGAGCAGGTCGCGCGCATGCTGCTCGAGATCAAGTCGCCCGACCGTCTCGAGGCGTGGCTCGACGCGGCGATCGCCTCGGGCGAGAAGATCATGGGCTTCGGCCACCGCGTGTACAAAGAGGGCGACCCGCGCGCGAAGATCCTGAAGAAGATGAGCGCGGAGATCACGCGCGAGACCGGGCACCCGGAGCTGTACGAGATGAGCGCGAAGCTCGAAGAGCTGATGGCCGCGCGCAAGGGACTGATCTGCAACGTCGACTTCTACTCGGCCTCCGTCTACTACAGCATGGGCATCGCGATCGACCTGTTCACGCCGGTCTTCGCGACCAGCCGCGTGGCGGGCTGGTGCGCGCACGTTCTCGAGCAGTACCAGAACAACCGCATCTATCGGCCGCGCGGGAAGTACGTCGGACCCAAGGGGGAGGTCTACACCCCGATCGACGAGCGCTGAGCCCGGGTCGCGCTCGGACGGGGAGCTAGCGCGTGAACTCACTGGGCGCGGGTGAGCTGGCGCAGCTTCTGCTAGCGGTCAGCGTGCTGCTCGGCACGGCTCAGCTGTGCGCGGTTGCGGCGCGGCGAATCGGACAACCCGCCGTGCTCGGCGAGCTCTTCGCCGGCATCGTGCTCGGCCCCACGTTCTTCGGGCGGATCGCGCCGGAGCTTTCCCTCGCGCTCTTCCCGCACGAAGGCGGGCAGGCGGCCGCGTTCCAGGCACTCACCGTCATCTCGATCGTCCTGTTCCTGGCGGTGGCCGGTCTCGAAGTCGATCTCGGACGGCTGCTCGCGCGCTTCCGGGTCGCCTCGGCGGTCGGCGTGGCCGGCATCGTGGTGCCCTTCGCGTTCGGCTTCCTATCCGCGTATCTCTGGCCACACGCCCTCGGCGCCGACGGCTCGGCGAAGCCGGGCGTGTTCGCGTTCTTCATCGGCACGGCACTGTCGATCTCGGCGCTGCCGGTGATCGCGAAGACGCTGGTCGACCTCGACCTGTACCGTACGGACCTCGGCGCGCTCGTCGTTGGCGCCGCGGTCTTCAACGACCTGATCGGCTGGACGCTCTTCGGGATGGTGATCGGGACGTTCCGCACCGGTGCGCCCAGCGTTGGAGGCGCTGCGGGCGAGGTGATCCTGACGCTCGGCGCTGTCGCGCTCGCGCTGACGCTCGGACGCTGGCTCGTGGTCCGGCTGCTCCGCTGGGTCGACGCCGGCGCGCGCGATTCGGGTGGGATCGTCGTCTTCGTCGTGAGCGCCGCGTTCGCGAGCGCCGCCCTCACTGAGCACAGCGGTCACGGCGCGCTGATGGGGGCGTTCCTCGCCGGCGTCGTGATGGGCGGAACGATCGAGACGTCGCCGCGTCGCCTGATCGCGCTCGAGCGGCTCGTCGGCGTCGTGTTCGCGCCGCTCTTCTTCGGCAGCCTGGGCCTGCGCACGGACTTCGTCGCGAACTTCAATCTGCCGCTGGTGGTGATCGTGTTCGCGATCGCGTGTCTGGGCAAGGTCCTCGGCTGCGGGCTCGCGGCGCGCTGGAGCGGGATGCCCGCGCGCGAGGCGTGGGCGGTCGGCTTCGGCATGAACGCGCGCGGCGCCATGGAGATGGCGATGGCGCTCGTCGCGCTGCAGTACGAGATCATCTCGGAGCAGCTCTTCGTCGCGCTGGTGGTGATGGCGCT
>CAZMKX010000181.1:0-1830 GCA_964566375.1 uncultured Myxococcales bacterium | reverse complement strand
GCGCCCGACGGCGAGCTCGCGCGGCTGATCGTGCTGGTCGTCACGCCCGAGCACGACGATCTGATCCAGATCGAGCTGCTGGCCGAGATCGCGCGCATGTTCCAGCACGCGGAGACGCGCCGCGCGGTTGCGCAGGCGCGGAGCTTCGATGAGCTTACCGACGCCGTGCGGGGTGCCCCCTGGTCGGGTGAGGAGAGCTAGCCCTTGGAGCTTTTGAGCGATCCCGCGTTCTGGGGCCGGGTTCTGAAGATCGTTGGGATCGACATCCTCCTGGCGGGCGACAACGCGCTCGTCATCGCGCTCGCCGTGCGCACGCTCGATCCGCGGCAGCAGCTCTGGGGGCGCATCTGGGGCACCGTCGGTGCCGTCGGACTGCGGCTCGTGTTCATCGCCTTCGTCTCGATGCTGCTGGGAATCTCGTTCCTGCACTTCGCGGGCGGTGCGCTCCTGGTGTGGATCGCGATCAAGCTCCTGCTGCAGGACGGGGGCGCGCACGGCGACGTGCAGCACGGCTCGACGCTGTGGCAGGCCGTCTGGATCATCGTGGTCGCGGACGTGGGGATGAGCGTGGACAACGTGCTCGCGGTCGCCGGCGCGGCCGAAGGCGACCTGCGCCTGGTCGGATTCGGCATCGGGCTCTCGATTCCGCTGGTCGTCTGGGGGAGCGGACTGCTCTCGTCGCTCATGTCGCGCTACCAGTGGATCATCTGGGTCGGCGGCGGAATCCTCGGCGAAGTGGCCGGGCACATGATGATCCACGACCCGACGGTGAACGCCTGGCTCGGCGAGACCGCCCATCTGATCGAGTACCCGGTGCGGATCGGGCTCTTCGTCGGGCTGACCCTGCTCGGCTGGTGGCGTTCGCGCGTTGCCCGCGCGCGCGCGGACGAGCAGCCGAGCCATGGATGACATCCAGCCCGAGAAGGTCGACGCGACGGCCGCCGACAAGGCGTCGATCGCCGCACAGCTGATGCGCGGCGCGTGGCGGCTCGTGATCCTGGTGGTGGGCGGAACGGTGGTCGCCGTCGGTGTCGCGATGATCGTTCTGCCGGGACCCGCGTTCGTGGTGATTCCCGCGGGCCTCGCGATCCTCGCGACCGAGTTCGTGTGGGCGCGCCGCCTGCTCGTGCGCGTGCGCGACTACGTGAAGACCACGCTCGACGACGTGCGCAAGAAGACCTAACGGGATTCGAGCGGTTCCACGCGCTGGCCCGCCTCGAGCTCGGCGGCGTCGCCGACCACGAGCGCCTCGCCGCCCGAGAGCCCCTCGAGCACGATCACGCGCTCCCCCTGGTTCGCGCCGGCGCGCACGGCCTGCCGTCGCACGCGGCCGTCGGTCACCACCCAGGCGAAGCTTCCGTTCGCGTCGCTCCGCACGGCGGAGACCGGCGCGAGCACGAGCCCCGGACCCCCCGCCTGGGGCGACGGGTCGTCGCCCAGGAAGTGGATGCGCACGCTCATGTCGGGCAGGAGCGCGTCGTCGGGACTCTCGATCGCGACTTCGACCTTCAGCGTTCCCTTCTGCCGGTTCACCTGCGGGTAGAGCTTCACGACCTTGGCCGAGTAGCGCTTGTCGGCGTAGGCGTCGGGGACGACCTGCGCCTTCTGGCCGAGCTTCACGCGCGCGAGGTCGGCCTCGGACACGTCGACCTCGGCGCGGAGCTCCGTCAGGTTCGCCATCCGGATCAGCTCGCCGGAGCCGGCGAAGCCGCCGGGCACCGCCATCTCGCCGACCTCCTTCAGCTTCGCCAGGATCACGCCGTCGGTCGGGGCACGCAGGACGGTGTAGTCGAGGTTCACCTGCGACTGCGCGATCTCGGCCTCGAGCTG
>CAZMKX010000180.1:0-7095 GCA_964566375.1 uncultured Myxococcales bacterium | reverse complement strand
CTGAACGTGGGGCAGCTCATGCTGCTCTTGCAGTTCGGCAACATGGACAAGTCGCTGGCCCTCTACAACACGGAGCTCTTCGGCAAGCGCGTGCTGCCGCAGCTGCGCGGCCTGTTCGAGGGCTCCTGGGAGAACCACTGGTGGCCGCGGCCGCTGCCGCGTGAGCAGCGCGCGCAGTCACAGGTGCAGCGATGAGCGAGCCGCGGGAGCGCATCGTCGAGGTGTCGGCCGGGCGGCTCCGCTGCCGCGTGTGGGAGAAGGGGGAGGGCGCTCCGCTCGGCGTTCTCGCCGGAATCGGCGGGCTGCCGCGTTGGACACCCTTCCTCGATCGACTCGCACAGCGCAGGCGCGTGATCGCGCCCTCGCTTCCGGGCTTCCCGGGAGCCGACGGGTTCCGTGAGCTCGACGACCACTGCGACTGGGTCGCCGCGCTGCTCGATCTGCTCGAGGGCTCGGAGCTGGCCGGGGCGGACCTCGTCGCCGGCTCGGTGGCGGGGATGCTGGCGGCCGAGGCGGCGGCGTTCTGCCCTGCGGTCGTGCGGCGGCTGGTGCTGGTCGCGCCGTTCGGTCTGTTCGAGCCCGGCGAGCCGACGACCGACCTGTTCGCCGTCAAGCCGCCCGAGCTGCCCGGCCTGCTCTCGGCGCGACCCGACGCGTTCGCAGCGCACGTGGCCGCGCCGGAGGGGCGCGATGCCGCCGAGTGGTTCCTGCTGCTGAATCGCGCGAGCGAAGCGGCGGCGCGCATCCTCTGGCCCCTGGGCGAGCGCGGGCTGCGCAAGCGCCTGCACCGGATCACGGCGCCGACGCTCCTCGTCTGGGGAGATGCCGACCGCGTGATTCCCGCGAGCTACGCCAAGCGGTTCACGGACGGAATCGCGGGGCCGACCTCTGTGCGCACGATTCCGGGCGCGGGACACCTCGTCGACGTGGACGCGCCCGAGGCGCTCGCGGACGCGGTGCTCGCGTTCCTCGAGGCCTGACACGATGGCGAAGATCAACGGGGTCCTCGGACCGATCGATACTGCGGAGCTCGGCTTCACGCTCATGCACGAGCACGTGCTCGTCGCGAATCACTCGATGCGCAAGGCCTTCCCGGACTGGATCGACTGCGCCGAGCGCGTCGATTTCGCCGTGGGCGAGATCGCGGCGGCCCGGGAGCGCGGCGTGCGCACCATCGTCGACCTGACGCCGATCAACCTCGGTCGCGACATCCAAGTGATCCGCGAGGTCGCGGAGAAGTCGCGGATCCAGATGATCGCCGCGACGGGCTTCTACTGGCACGAGGAGCCCTGGTTCGTCGGCTGGGAGGCGGACCGTCTGGTGGAGTGGCTGCTGCGCGACATCGAGCGCGGCATCGAGGGCACGAACGTGAAGGCCGGCATCATCAAGTGCGCGACCGACGTGCACGGGGTGACCGAGCTGAACCGGAAGCTCTTGACGGTGGCGGCCCGTCTGCACCGGGCCTCGGGCGTGCCGATCTCCACCCATACGAGCGTCCACAACCGTTCCGGCCTCGCCCAGCAGGAGGTGTTCGGAGCCGAAGGCGTGGATCTGTCGCGGGTGGTGATCGGTCACTGCGGCGATAGCGACGACCTCGAATACCTCGAGGCGATCCTGGCGCGCGGCAGCTTCATCGGCATGGACCGCTTCGGCCTCAACCAGCTCCTCTCGTTCGAGAAGCGCGTCGAGACCGTCGCGGCGCTGTGCCGCAAGGGCTACTCGAGCCGGATGGTGCTCTCGCACGACGCCTGCTGCGGGATCGACTGGTTTCCCGGCATGGACTTCTCGAAGGTCATGCCGCAGTGGAACTTCCGTCACCTGTGCGACGACGTCCTGCCCGCGCTGCGCAAGGCGGGCGTGAGCGACGCGCAGATCCTCGAGATGACGGTCGCGAACCCCCGCCGCGTCTTCGAGCGGCAGGGCGCCTACTGAAGCGCGCGAGACCGCGCCGGGAGCTCAGCCGCCCACCTCGCGCAGCAGCGAGCGCGCCACGACCCAGCGGTGGATCTCGCTCGCGCCCTCGACGATGCGCATCATGCGCGCCTTCTGATACAGCGCCTGCAGGGGCATCCTCTTGGTGAGGCCCATGGCGCCGAACGCCTGGATCGCGTGATCCGTCACGCGCTGCGCCATCTCGGTCGTGAAGACTTTGACCATCGAGGCCTCGCGGCGCACGTCCTTCCCCGCGTCGACCTTCGCGGCCGCGTCGAGAACCATGAGACGCGCCGCGTGGATCTCGGTGGCCGCGTCGGCGATCCACCACTGGATCGCCTGACGGTCGGCCAGCTTCTGGCCGAACGTGACGCGCTCCGTCGCGTGCCGCATCAGCATGTCGAGCGCGCGCCGGGCGATCCCGATCGACCAGGCTCCCATCTCGAGCCGTCGCACGGTCAGGCGCAGCTGCATGGGAGCGAAGCCGTTGCCGAGCTCGCCCAGCAGGTTCCCTGCCGGGATCCTGCAATCCTCGAAGACGACCTCGTGCGTGCGCGCGCCGCCGAGAATCGCTTCCGGCGGACCGACGAGCATGCCCGGCGTGCCGCGGTCCACGAGGAAGGCGCTGATGCCGCCGCGCGAGCCCTTTCCGGCCTCCGTGACCGCCATGACGATGGTGAAGTCGGCTTCGGCCGCGCGGCTGATCCAGATCTTGCGGCCGTTCAGCAGCCACGCGTCCCCGCGACGCTCGGCTCGCGTCGACATGTGCGCCGGATCGGAGCCCGCGCCCGGCTCCGAGATCGCGATCGCCGAGACGGTCTCGCCGCGCGCGTAGGGCTCGAGGTAGCGCGCGCGCTGCTCCGCGTTCACCGTCGCGATCAGCATGTGCAGATTCGGGGAGTCTGGCGGGAACGTGAACGGCACGATCGTGCGCGCCAGCTCCTCGCTCACCGCGACCTTCGCGACCGCGCCGATATCGGCGCCGCCGTAGGCCTCGGGTACGTCCAGGCCCCAGAGCCCGAGCTCGCGGCACTTCGCCAGCAGGGGCGCCTGCTCCGCGGCCGTGAGTGCCGCCGGCTCGCCCCGGGCCTCGCGCTCCAGCACCGCGGGCTCGAGCGGCATGAGCTCGTTCTGGACGAACTTCTCGACCAGCTCGGCGAGCATGCGCGTCTCGTCCGAGAGCTGAAGCGCACTCATGCTCGTCGCTCACGCACGGGCCGGGCCGAAGAAAGGCAGCACGTACTGGTCGGAGACGCGCTCGAAGCGAACACGCACCGGCAGGTCGAGCGCGAGCTCGCCGGGGTCGATGTCCCGGGTCCGGCTGACCATGCGGACGCCCTCCTCGAGCTCGACGACGACCACCGCGTACGGCACCTCGTCGGCCAGGGCCGGGTGCATCGCCTGGTGGGCCACGGTCCACGAGTAGATCTTGCCCCGGCCCGACGACCGAGCCCATTCCCAGTCCGAGGAGCCGCAGGCGGCGCACATGTTGCGCGGCAGGTGCCGCCACGTGGAGCAGCTCTTGCAGCGCTGGAAGCAGAGCCGCTCCTGGGCACAGTGCGCCCAGAACTCCTCGTCGAGCTGTGTCTCCGGCATCGGTACGGGCATGGGAATCGCGCGCTTCTCACTCATGACGTCTACCTTCTCAGAATCACGAGACTTCCGTCTCCGAAGTCACCCCAGCCAGTCACGACGCCGATCTCGGCATTGCGCACCTGCGCGGCTCCCGCTTCGCCGCGGAGCTGCCGCGTGGCCTCGACGACGTGGTTCAGCCCCCAGACGTGAGCCTGGGAGAGGAGCCCGCCGTGCGTGTTCATCGGGTACTCTCCGCCGAGCTCGATCCGGCCGCCGCGCACGAAGTCTCCCACCTCTCCGGGCTTGCACAGTCCGAGCGCCTCGAGCTGCAAGAGGACCACGTAGGTGAAGCAGTCGTAGATCTGCAGGAAGTCGACGTCGTGCGGCTGGATGCCCGCCATCGCGAAGGCCTTGGGCGCGGCATAGGACAGGCCGATGCGGAAGATCTCCGGCCGGCTCGGGATGTCGTCGGCGGGGTACGGATGCCCCTCCGCTGCGCCCATGATGTACACGGGGCGATGCGCGAGGTTCCGCGCGTTCTCGCTCGCGCTCACGACGACCGCGCAGGCGCCGTCCGTCTCCAGACAGCAGTCGTACAGGCGGAAGGGCTCCGAGATCCAGCGCGCCTGCATGTAGCGCTCCATGGAGAGCGGCTTGCCCTTCATCACGGCTCGGTCGTTCAGCTGCGCGTGCTTGTTGCACGCGAGCGCGATCGCGGCCATGTCCTCGTACTTCGTGCCATAGGTCTTCATGTGGCGCATCGCGATCCAGGAGTACATCTGGACCGGCGCGGTCACCCCGAAGGGCACGTAGTATCCGGTCATGGTCCGTCGCATCGCCGCGAGGCTCAGCGACTCCCGCCGCACTCCGGGCTTCGGGCGCATCGCCGAGTAGCCGAGCCAGCCCACGACCACCAGCACGTTCTTCGCCAGCCCGTTGGCCACGGCGAGCGCCGCGCTCTGCAAGGCCGAGGTCGGACTCGCGCCGCCCATGTTCACGGTCACCGCGTAGCGCAGGTCTTCGATCCCCAGGTTCGCGGCCGCCTCCTCGGCGGTCAGCATGATGGGAGGCGGGATTACGCCGTCGATGTCCTGCGGCCGCAGTCCGGCGTCGTCGATCGCGGCGCGTGCTGCGTCGAGCATCATCTCGACCGATCCCCGGCTCGCGCCGCGGACGTACTCGGTCTCGCCGATCCCCACGATGGCGGCGCGGTCCTTCAGGCTCATTCTGGCGACCCCTCCAATGCTGTCGTCGCGGCGCGCGACACCGACCACGGCCGCGTCCGGCGCCGTTTATCCTACAGCAAATCGCGACCGCAGATCGGAAACGGCGCGGGCCCGGGCGATTGACAGGCGGCGAGCGGCGCCCGTAGGGTGCGGTTGCTTCGCGGGAGGGCGCACGTGAACGGCCAGGCGGCGGTGGTCGGCGTCGGAGAGACGGCGTACTACAAGCGCGGGGAGTCGCCCCAGTCCGAGTTCCAGCTGGCTTGCGAGGCGATCCGCAACGCGGTCGCGGATGCGGGCCTCGAGCTCCGCGACGTCGATGGCTTCACATCCTACCTCGACACGCGCAACGACCCCGTCCGGTTGTCCGCGGCGCTCGGCGTCGACAATGTCGCTTTCGCGGCCCGGACCTGGGGTGGAGGTGGCAACGGCGTGGCCGCCTCGGTCGCGCTCGCGGACGCTGCGGTGTCCGCGGGGCATGCGAAGTGCGTCGTCGCGTTCCGCGCCCTCGCCCAGGGCCAGTACGGCCGCTACGGGCAGGCGCGGCCGGCGCAACGCGTGGGTGGCGCCAGGGCGTACAGCGCCGTGTACGGCCTCCTGACCCCGGCGCACATCTGCGCGATGCAGACCGCTCGCTTCATGCACGAGCACGGCGTATCGCAGGACTCGCTGGCGGAAGTCGCATTGGCGGCGTATGCGCACGCGCAGCGCAACCCGCGCGCGCTCCGCTTCGGCAAGCCACTCACGCGCGAGGACTATCACGCGTCGCGCTGGATCGTGAGGCCGTTCCACGTCTACGACTGCTGTCCCGAGAATGACGGGGCGGCCGCCATCGTGATCACGACGCGCGAGCGCGCGCGAGACCTCCGCCACAAACCCGTGCCGATCCTGGCGGCGGCGCAAGGACTCGGAAGACGCGACGGCGCCGCTCTGTTCAACGAGCCCAGCTTCCCGACCGCCTTCTATCGCGAGGTCGGCCGACAGATCTGGGAGCGCTCGGGCGTGACGGCGCGGGATGTCCAGGTGGCGCAGTTCTACGAGAACTTCACCGGGCCCGTGCTCATGGCGCTCTCGGAGATGGGCTTCTGCGAGCCGGGTGAGATCGACGCGTTCGTCGCAGGTGGCAACCTCCAGTGGCCCGGCGGGCGTCTGCCCGTCAACACCAGCGGAGGCAACCTCGCCGAGGGATACATCCACGGCTTCGAGCTGATCAACGAGGCCGTCCGCCAGGTGCGCGGCGCGTCGACGTGCCAGGTGCGCGATGTCGAGCTCAGCCTCGCGGTCTCGGGCCCCGGGTTCGCGCCGGGCAGCGCGGTCTTGTTCTCGAACGCGTGAAGGGAGGGCGATTGGCGCGCTACATGCCAGACGGGTGGGCGCTGCCCGCGCTCGACGACCAGAACCGGGAGTTCTTCACCTCCGGACAAATCGTCGTTCAGGGCTGCACGAGCTGTGGTGCGGTACAGCATCCGCCCGAGGACGTCTGCCACGGCTGCCAGGGATCCGACCTCGCCTGGCGCACGTGCACGGGCGGAGGGACGATCCACAGCTACATCGTCGTCGAGCATCCGATTCCCGCGCTGCTGCGCGATCGCGTTCCCTACGCCGTGATCCTGGTAAGCCTGGACGACTTCCCGCAGATCCGCATCCTGGGCAATCCGGTGAACGTCGTGCCCGAGCGCGTGGCGATCGGCCAGCGGGTTCGCGCCGTCTTCGAGCAAGTCGAGGACGCCGCGAGCCGGCAGACGTTGCAGATTCCGCAGTGGGAAGTCATCGGCTAGACCGCCGACGACGCCACACGGCCTCCGATGAAGGTGGCTCGCACCAGGTCACGTGAAAGCGCGCTTCGCGCGGCTTGCCACGGCCGGTCCAGCAGGCACAGGTCCGCCGGCGCTCCCTCGGCGACGCGGCGCGGTGCGCCGCCGGGCGCATCCGGCGGTGTCGTGAACAGGGCCAGCGCGCGCTCGGGCGTCAGGCGCTCCGTGAGTCCGAGCGCACGGCCGCCGGCCGTCCGGCGCTCGACCGCCGCGCGCATGGCGGCCCAGGGATCGGCTGCGCCGAACGGCGCGTCGGTAGCGCCCCCGAGCGGAACTCCCGCAGCCAGCAGTCCCGCAGCGCGATAGAGCCAGGGCCTGTCGTCGGCCTCGACGTCGACGAGATAGGCGTCGCCGCGCTCGGTCACGAAGCCGGGTTGGGTCACGACGGTGAGCGGAAGGCGCGCCAGCTCCGCCACGACGTCCGGCGGGGCGACCGAAGCATGCTCGATCCGATCTCCGGGACGGCAGCCCGCCGCTGCGAAAGCGGAGAGCGCGAACACCAGCGTCGCACGGGTGACGCAGTGGACCGCGACGCTGCGGCCGAGCGAGTG
>CAZMKX010000179.1:0-7096 GCA_964566375.1 uncultured Myxococcales bacterium | reverse complement strand
CGGATGAAGCCGGCGCAGTAGTTCATCGCGATTCCGGTGCGGCGCGCGCCGCTCCCGTTCGCGCCGCCGCCGTGCCAGAGCGCGCCGTCCCAGATCAGCACGCTGCCCTTGGGCATCTCGGCGGCGATCGTCTCGTAGCGTGCGCCGTAGACGGGGCTCTCGCGCCGATGGGTGCCGGGTACGAGTCGCGTCGCGCCGTTCGCTTCGGTGAAATCGGTCAGCGCCCACATCGAGTTGCAGATGATCGGCCGGTGGGGCTTGTCGAGCGGGATGAGCTGGTCGTCGGCGTGGATCGGCTGCGCGACCTCGCCCGGATCGATCGCGATCGACGAGAGCGACGAGACCAGGCAGCCCTCGCCGATCACGCCTTCGGCGACGGGCAGAACCGCCGGGTGCACGGGGATGCGCTCGAAGATCCGGTCGAGTGCGAGCAGGTTGTAGATGCGCACCGTGCGGTAGCCCTCGAAGCCGTTCATCGCCGGCTTGATGTCGCGCTCGCGCTCGAGCCGGAGGAGCGCCTCGGCGAGCGCGTCGACCAGGTCGGGCTCGATCGCCCGCTCCACGATCGTGTAGCCGTCGCGCGCGATTCGCTCCACGTGCTCGGCCGCTCCCACCCCGGTCCGCATTCCAGATCCCTCCGTGTGCGGGGCCGCTCCGGCCCGGCGACGCGAGAGCCTACCCCAGCTGCGATAATCCGGACCACGAGAGGAGCCGCATGCCCGTCACGAGCCTTCTGATCGCCAACCGCGGCGAGATCGCCATCCGCATCGCGCGCGCCGCCGCCGAGCTCGGCGTGCGCACGGTCGCGGTGTACTCCGAGGCCGACGCGCGCTCGCTGCACACGCGCCGAACGGACGAGGTGCGCGCGCTGCGCGGAACCGGCGTCGCCTCCTATCTGGACAGCGAGCAGCTGATCGCCGTCGCGACCGCCGCCGGCTGCGACGCGATCCACCCCGGCTACGGCTTCCTGGCCGAGAACCCGGCCTTCGCGCGCGCCTGCGAGAAGGCCGGGATCGTGTTCGTAGGTCCGCGTCCGGAGGTGCTCGAGCAGTTCGGCGACAAGGGCCGCGCGCGCGCGCTCGCGAAGCGCTGCCTCGTGCCGCTCCTGCCGGGCACCGACGGACCGACGACCCTCGCGCAGGCCGCGGAGTTCCTGCGCGCGCACGCGGCGATCATGTTGAAGGCGATCGCCGGCGGAGGCGGCCGCGGCATGCGTGCGGTCGACGACGCCGACGCGCTCGAGGCCGCCTTCGCGCGCTGTCAGTCCGAAGCGCGCTCGTCGTTCGGAAACCCCGACCTCTACGTCGAGGCGCTCCTTCCGCTCGCGCGCCACGTCGAGGTGCAGATCGCGGGCGACGGCACCGGCGCAGTCGTGCACCTCTGGGAGCGCGAGTGCACCGTGCAGCGCCGCAACCAGAAGCTCGTCGAGATCGCACCCAGCCCCTGGCTCGATCCGGCGCTGCGCGTGCGCCTGCTCGACGCCTCGCTCGCGCTCGCGCGCGAGACGCGTTTCGACGGGCTGGGCACGTTCGAGTTCCTGGTCGACGCGGACGCCCGCGGCGGCGATGCGCGCTTCGCCTTCATCGAGGCGAACGCGCGCCTGCAGGTCGAGCACACGGTGACCGAGGAGGTGACCGGCATCGATCTGGTGCAGACGCAGCTCCGGCTCGCGGCCGGAAAGACGCTCGCCGAGCTCGGTCTCACGCAGGCGGAGATCCCCGCGCCGCGCGGCATCGCGCTGCAGGCGCGCATCAACGCCGAGACCATGGGGGCGGACGGCGTCGCGCTTCCCGCGGGCGGCACGCTCTCGGCCTTCGACCCGCCCGCGGGCCGCGGCCTGCGTGTCGACGCCTGCGGCTACGCGGGCTACACGACGAACCCGCGCTTCGACTCGCTGCTCGCGAAGCTCGTCGCGCACGCGGAATCGCGCGACTTCGCCGACGTGCTCGCGCGCGCGCGCCGCGCACTCGACGAGTTCCGCATCGAGGGCGTCGCGACGAACCTGCCATTCCTGCAGGCGCTCCTGCTCCGGCCGGAGCTCGCGCGCGGCGAGGTGTACACGCGCTTCGTCGAGGATCATGCGGCGGACCTCGCCGCCGCGGCGAACGCCGACCGTCCGAAGCGCTTCTTCTCGACGGCCGCCGCGCCCAGCGCCGCGCTCGCGGGCGCGCGCATCGACGCGCGCGATCCGCTGGCGGTGCTCGACTACGGGAAGGCGGAGCGCACGGCACCCGACGCGCACGTCGCGGACGAATCGCTCCCCGAGGGGCTCGTCGCGCTGCGCGCGCCGCTTCAAGGCACGATCGTCTCCGTCGACGTACGCGACGGCGAGAGCGTCGCGAGCGGCCAGCCGCTGCTGGTCATGGAGGCGATGAAGATGGAGCACGTGATCGCCGCCAACACGGGCGGCGTCGTGCGGCGCATCTCGGTCGCGCGCGGCGACGCGGTCTTCGCGGGCCACGCGCTGATCCTGATCGAGCCGTCCGAGGTCGAGCGGGCGCACGCCGCGCGCGACGAGGCGGTGGATCTCGAGCGCATCCGGCCCGATCTCGCCGAGGTCCTCGAGCGCCACGCGATCGGCCTCGACGCCCGGCGCCCCGACGCGGTCGCGCGTCGCCGCAAGACGGGACAGCGCACGGCGCGCGAGAACGTCGGCGATCTGTGCGATCCCGGCTCGTTCGTCGAGTACGGCGCGCTCGTGCTCGCGGCGCAGCGCCGCCGGCGCAGCGTCGAGGACCTGATCGCGCGGACTCCCGCCGACGGAATGATCGCCGGAATCGGCACGGTGAACGGCGCGCTCTTCGGCGAGACCGCCGCGCGCTGCGTGCTGATGTCCTACGACTACACGGTTCTCGCCGGCACGCAGGGCAGCCAGAACCACCGCAAGAAGGACCGCATGTTCGAGCTCGCCGAGCGCTGGCGTCTGCCGGTGGTGTTCTTCACCGAGGGCGGCGGCGGGCGCCCGGGAGACACGGACGGCCTCGGCGTCGCGGGTCTCGACTGCCTCGCGTTCCAGTACTTCGGCGCGCTCTCGGGGCTCGTGCCGCTGGTGGGGATCACCTCGGGCCGCTGCTTCGCGGGGAATGCCGCGCTGCTCGGTTGCTGCGACGTCGTGATCGCGACGGAAGGCTCGAACATCGGCATGGGCGGACCGGCGATGATCGAAGGCGGCGGACTCGGCGTGTTCCGCCCGGAAGAGGTCGGCCCGCTCGGCGTGCAGGTCGCGAACGGCGTCGTCGACGTCGCGGTTCGCGACGAGGCCGAGGCCGTCGCGGTCGCGAAGAAGTACCTGTCCTACTTCCAGGGCGCGCTCTCCGACGGCGCTTGTGCCGATCAACGCCGGTTGCGCTCGATCATCCCCGAGAACCGGCTGCGCGTGTACGACGTGCGGCGCGTGATCGAGACGCTCGCGGACACCGCGTCGGTGCTCGAGCTGCGGCGCGGCTTCGGGCACGGCATGGTGACCGCATTCGCGCGGGTGGAGGGCCGTGCGATCGGCATCATCGCCAACAACCCGACGCACCTCGCGGGCGCGATCGACAGCGACGGTGCCGACAAGGCCACGCGCTTCATGCAGCTCTGCGACGCGTTCGACGTTCCGATCCTGATGCTGTGCGACACACCCGGAATCATGGTCGGGCCCGAGAGCGAGAAGACCGCGCTCGTGCGCCACGCCGCGCGCATGTTCGTGACGGGCGCCAGCCTCACGGTGCCGTTCTTCACGATCGTGCTGCGCAAGGGCTACGGGCTCGGCGCGCAGGCGATGGCGGGCGGCAGCTTCAAGGCGCCGATCTTCACGATCGCCTGGCCGACGGGCGAGTTCGGCGGCATGGGCCTCGAAGGCGCGGTGAAGCTCGGCTATCGCAACGAGCTCGCCGCGCTCCAGGACCCGGCTTCGCGCAAGGCGCTCTACGACGAGATGGTCGAGCGCATGTACCAGCACGGAAAGGGCGTCTCGATGGCCTCGCACTTCGAGATCGACGACGTGATCGACCCGGCCGAGAGCCGCACCTGGATCACGCGGGCGCTGCGCTCCGTCCCGCCGCCACCTCCGCGCACGGGCAAGAAGCGCGCGTGTGTCGACACATGGTGAAGAAGTCCGAATCTCCGACGCCTCGGCGATTCCGTCTCGCGCTCGACCAGGAAGCCGCGCGGCGCCGGATCGCCGCCGCGCGCTTCGGCCTGCTCGCCGCGACGATCCTGGTGACGATCGGCGTGATCATGCTCGCGGGTCCGAAGGTCTACGGCCGGGTGGGCGCGCAGCTCTTGATCTCGATCCCGCTCTTCGTCGGGCTCTACGTCGTGAGCGGGAGCCGGCGCGTCGTGGCGGTGGGCGTGGCGCTGATGGCCGTGATCGCCGCGCTCGGCATCGCCTCCGCCGTGAACGAGGAGCTCGACGCCCTGGCGCTCGACACGGCGCTGCGCGCGGCGATGATCGCCGTCGTGACCGGCTGGCTCTCGGTCGAGGTGCTTCGCGAGCGCAACGTCTCGCTCGATACGATTCTCGGCGGGATCTGCGTGTATCTGCTGCTCGGCTACTTCTACGCGCACGTCTACCTGCTTCTGGAGGTCCTGGATCCGGGCGCGCTCGTGAGCGGCGGCCACGCGCTCACCGGAGCGGGCGAAGGTGAGCATCCGTTCAGCAAGATCCCGGATCTGGTCTACTTCAGCTCGTCGACGCTCACGACGGTCGCGTACGGCGACATCATGCCCGCATCCACCGTGGCGCGCTTCGTCGCGATGACCGAAGCGATGATCGGCCAGCTCTACCCCACCATCTTCATCGCGCGCCTCGTCAGCTTGAACGTGGCGCAGATGAAGCCCCCGACGGAAGAAGGACCGCGTTCATGACCTCGAAGCTCGAAGCCCTGCGCACCCCGGACGAGCGCTTCCGCGTACTGCCGTTCTTCCCGTTCGCGCCGCACTACGTCGAGAATCTGCCCGGCTACGACGGCTTGCGCATGCACACTGTCGACGAAGGTCCGGCCGACGCTCCCGACACGTATCTGTGTCTGCACGGCGAGCCGACCTGGGCGTATCTGTACCGGAAGATGATCCCGATCTTCACGGCGGCCGGTGGACGCGTGGTCGCGCCGGACTTGTTCGGCTTCGGTCGTTCCGACAAGCCGATCCGGGACGAGGACTACTCGTTCCACTTCCACCGGGACGCGCTCCTGCGGCTGGTCGAGCGGCTCGATCTGCGACGCATCACGCTGGTCGTGCAGGACTGGGGCGGGATCCTCGGGCTGACGCTGCCGATGGAGATGCCCGAGCGCTTCCGCCGCCTGATCGTGATGAACACGGCGCTCCCGGTCGGCAAGAGCCTCGGCGCGGGCTTCGCGGGCTGGAAGACCTTCGCGTCGCAGTTCCGCGACATCCCGGTGTCGGGCCTGATCGCGCTCTCCTCCCCGGGCGCGCTGAACCCGTTCGACGCGGCAGCCTACGCCGCACCCTTCCCCGACGATCGCTACCAGGCGGGCGTGCGTCGCTTTCCGCAGCTCGTCCCGGTGGAGCCCGGCATGGCGGGCATCGCGGAGTGCGAGCGGGCGCGCGAGTTCTTCGCCCGCGACTGGACGGGCGCGAGCTTCATGGCGATCGGCATGCGCGACCCGGTGCTCGGCAAGCCCGTGATGGAGGACCTGCGCGCGACGATCCGCGGCTGCCCGCCCGCGCTCGAGATCGCCGACGCGGGTCACTTCGTGCAGGAGTGGGGCGACGTCGTCGCGCGCGAGGCACTGGCTGCCTTCGGCCGGGCGCGGCGTGCCTGAATCCGGCGACTCGCCGCCGCGAGTGGCCGGGTCGCTCGGCCGCGCGCTGCTCGTGGGATGCGCAGTCGGGCTCGTCGGCGGCGGCTTCCGGGCGGCGATCGAGTGCACCAGCGCTCTGCGCGGCTTCGCGCAGAGCCTGCCGCTCCCGCCCGCGCTCGGCGCTTTCGTGGTCGGCGCCGCGATGGTCGGCCTCGCGGTCGCCGTCGTGCGCCGCTTCGCCCCCGAGGCCGCGGGAAGCGGCGTGCAGGAGATCGAGGGCGCTCTCGACGGCGTGCGACCCGTGCGCTGGCGCCGCGTGCTGCCGGTGAAGTTCGCCGGAGGCGCGCTCGCGCTCGGCTCGGGTCTCGCGCTCGGCCGAGAGGGCCCCACGATCCAGATGGGCGGCGCGCTGGGGCGGATGGTCGCCGACGTCCTGCGCGTCGACGCCGAGGCCGCCCACCGGATGATCGCCGCGGGCGCGGGCGCGGGGCTCGCCGCGGCCTTCAATGCGCCGCTCTCGGGTGTGCTCTTCGTGATCGAGGAGATGCGCGGCCAGTTCCACTACGGCGTGTTGTCCGTGCAGGAGGTGCTGATCGCCTGCGTGACCGCGGACGCCGTCGTGCGACTTCTGCTCGGCGACGCGCCCGCGGTGCCGATGCCGAGCTTCGGGATCCCCGTCCACGCGCTCGCTCTCTTTCTCGTCTTCGGTCTGCTCGTCGGTGCGTTCGGGTGCGGCTTCAGCGCGCTCCTGCTCGGCACGCTCGACGCCTTCGGGGCGGTTCCGGCACGCCTGCGCGTCGCGACCGCCGCGCTCGTCGGCGGGCTCGGCGGATGGCTCCTGCTCGCCTGGCCCGATGCGATGGGCGGCGGCTACGCGACGATCGCGAACGCTCTCGGCGGCGGCATTCCCGCGGCGACCCTGCTCGCGCTCGTGGCCGTTCGCGTCGGCACGACGGTGGTCAGCTACGCGACGGGCGCGCCGGGGGGGATCTTCGCGCCGATGGTCGCGCTCGGCGCGCTGCTCGGGCTCTGGTTCGGTCACTTCCTCTCGGGCGCGATCCCCGACGTACAGGCGAGCCCCGGCGTATTCGCCGTCTCGGGCATGGCGGCGCTCTTCGCATCGACCGTGCGCGCGCCGATCACGGGAATCGCGCTCGCCGCGGAGCTCACCGGCGAGTTCGCGCTGATCCTCCCGATCGCCGTGAGCACGATCGGCGCGACGCTCGCCGTCCACGCGCTCGGCGGGCGCCCGATCTACACCGTGCTGCTCGAGCGCACGCTCAGCGCTTCGGCAGCGCCGCGATCCGCTCCGCGATCAGCCGCGTGACGCTGCCGAGCGCCGTGCTCTC
>CAZMKX010000178.1:0-7115 GCA_964566375.1 uncultured Myxococcales bacterium | reverse complement strand
TGGTCATCTCGGGCGGCGAGAACGTGTACCCCGCCGAGATCGAGAACGTGATCCTCGCGCACCCCAAGGTGGCCGAGGTCGCCGTGATCGGGCAGCCGAGCGCGAAGTGGGGCGAGTCGGCTTTCGCGGTCGTCGTGAAGCACGACCCATCGCTCACCGAACGCGAAGTTCTCGAGTGGTGCAACGGCAAGCTCGCGCGCTTCAAGCAGCCGCGGGCCGTCGGCTTCATCGACGTGATCCCGCGCAACCCGTCCGGAAAGGTCCTGAAACGCCTGCTGCGCGACCAGTTCCCCGGGCCAGCTCCGGAGTAGATTCGCGGCTATGCTCGCGACATGACGCTGCGCATCGCCGATCCGGAGCTCTTCGCCGTCACCTCCGACAGCCTGACCCTCTCGTTCGCCGTCGCGGACGACGCGGGCCCGACCGATGCACCGGCGCGAGTGCTCCTGAACGGTGTACCCCAGGCGACGTCCACGGGGCCGGCCGCCACGCGGCTGATCCGGATCGATGGTCTCGCGGCAGACACCGAGTTCGCGATCTCGATCGAGGCCGCCGCGGGCGCGCGGTCGCAGCCCGGCAAGTACCTGCCCGAGCGTGTGCGCACGCTGCCTCCGCCGCGGGGCCGCCGCGTCGCGCGCTTCGCCACGCTGAACGACCTGCACTTCGGTGAGCCGCGCTTCGGCGGCGTGATGACCGAGGACAACGAGTACGGTGACGCGGCGCCCGGCTACCCGGCGGTGCGCGAGACCGACGGCGACGTGCCGTACTGGCAGCTGATGAACGAGGACGCCGTGACCGACATCAACGCGTCGGGAGTCGACGCGGTCGTGATCAAGGGCGATATCGCCGATCGCGGCCTGCGCGCGCAGTTCGAAGTCGCGCGCCGGACCTTCGACCGCTTCGCGGCGCCCTGGCACGCCTTCCTCGGCAACCACGACCACTACGGCCGCGCGGCCGGAGAAGAGGTCGACGGCTACGCAGTTCTGGGTCAGGCGCCGGCGCCGCGCGCGTTCGATCTCGGCGGCTGGCGATTGGTCCTGCTCGACACCGTCGAGCCCGGTGACCACCACGGCGTCTTTCCGGAGGAGCGCCTGCGCTGGCTCGCCGACGAGCTCGCCGGGACGCGAGAGCGCGCGCAGCCGACCCTCCTGCTCACGCACCATCAGCCGGTGCCGCCCGAGCACGCCTCGAGCTACCCGAACTCGATCGGCATCATCCCCGAGCACTCGACGCGGATCTTCGACCTGCTCGGCGCGAATCCCCAGGTGCAGGGCGTGCTGATCGGGCACACGCACCGCAACCGCGTGCGCCGCTACGCTTCGTCGGGCGAGATCCCGTTCGTCGAGGTGAACTGCGTGAAGGACTACCCCGGCGGCTTCGCCGTGTACGAGCTCTACGACGACGGCACGTTCCGCCAGGAGGTCCGCCGCACGTCGAGCGCGCGCGCGCTCGCGCACTCGACGCGCTGCCGCGACTTCTTCAAGGGCTTCTACCGCGACTTCGCGCTGGGAACGCTCCAGGAGCGCTGCTGGGTCGCGGGCGGAACGCGCGCGCGCTGACGCGCGTCCCGCCCGCGCTCAGGGGATCGGTCCGCAGGTCCCGCTGGCGCCGGCCTCGCAGGCCAGCGGACAGCTCGGGCACTTCGGACCCGGTGGCTTGCCGTTGAGGACGCGGAAGACCGCGAGATCGGAGGAGCCGATCAGGAGCGCGCTCTCGTCCAGGTCGAAGATCGCGCAGGGCCGCGCGCCGGTGGTGCCGCAGGTGTCGGTGTCCCGGCTCTTGCCGTTGCTCGCGCGGAACTGCGCGAGGTCTCCGCTGCCGACGAGCGCGCCCGCGACGCCGGGGAACTTCGCGTCGCAGCGGTTTCCATACCCGTCGTGGTCGTCGTCGCGCTGGCCCCCGGTGAGCGTCGCCCACGGATTCGAGGCGACGAAGCCGGCCGCCACTCGCGCGTTCGCGACGGTCGTGCAGCTGTCGCAGACCGTTCCGACCGCATCCGCGTCGCCGTCGGCCTGGTCCACGTTGGACAGTGTCGGACAGTTGTCGCAGGCGTCACCGCGCGTGTCCGCGTCGGCGTCGACCTGAGTGGCGTTCGCCGAGAACGGACAATTGTCGTCGCAGTTCTGCGTCGCCCCACCCGTGCAGCGCGCGTCTCCGACGACACCCGAGTGGTTGCCGTCGTCGAAGATCCCGTCCCCATCGGAGTCGGCGAAATTGCAGGCCAGACCCTCGTCGACCTGGTTGTCGCAGTCGTCGTCGCGCAGGTTGCACACCTCGACGGCGCCCGGGAAGACCGACCCGCGACGGTCGTCGCAGTCGAGATTCCGGCGCGAGCCGTCGGCATCGCAGTCGGGGATCGACCCGGCCGCCACACCCGCCTCGCCCTGATACAGCGTGGCAACGCCACCCGCGTTCGTGCCCGTCTGCAGGTCGTAGCGACTCTCGGCGGCGGAGCCCGCGAGCAGATCGTCCATGCCGTCGCGCCGGGCGTCGCCTGCGACCGCGATCGACTGCCACGCCGTCGGGATCGTCTGGACCGGCGTCGTCGCCGGGCCACCCGATCCGGCCTGCCCGCGGAACACGCGAACGTTGCTGGCCGTGGGCGCCGCCAGCGCGACGTCCTCGAAGCAGTCGGCGTTCGATTGACCGGCGCTGCTCAGGCGCGTGACTCCGCTGCTGTCGGCGGGGAACGTCGCGCTCCAGCCCGTCGCGGCGAGCCCGCCCGCTCCGCCGAGCCACAATGCCGCGGCGCTGCCCGTCGCGGCCGCGACGTCCGCGAAGCCGTCGCCGTTCACGTCGGAGAGTGCGAGGGTACGCACCGCGTCCGAGCTCACGTCCTGCGAGGCGCCGCTCCCGTACGACACCCGCACCACGTCGCTCGCCGTGGTGCTCCACCGGCTCATCACGAGATCTGCCCGCGAGTCGCCGTCGATGTTCCCGAGCGCGATCGGTCGCTGGATGGCGTTTCCGCCGCACTGGCTCGCAGAGCACTGGCCGGAGGAGCACGAGGGACCGTCGATCGTCTCGAGCAGTGCCGGCCCGGTCGTGCCGCCGCGGTACACACGAATGCGTCCCCGGCTGGGCAGCACCGTGCTCGGACCGCATTCGTCGTGGAAGCGGCCGGGCTCGCTCACCGCGAGATCGTCGATGCCGTCGCCGTTCCGGTCTCCCGTCGCGAGGTCGGCGCCCAGGCCGTCGACCGGGATTTCGTAGCAGAGCTCGTTCACCGCCGTAGGGGCGAGGATGACGTCGGCGTTCGCGGGAGTGCCGTCGGCTCCCAGCCCGGACGGATTCCCGCCGTCGGCGGCTCCGCCGTACCAGAGGTACGTGCGGCCCACGCGTTCGCCCGACGACGTGCACCCGCCCTTGTACGTCGGCGCTCCGATGGCCACGTCGACGAAGCCGTCGGCGTTCCAGTCACCCGTCGCGAGCGCCGCGCCGAAGTTCTCCTGCTCCTGTGCGCCGACCGAGACCCACACCGGCGTGGTTGCCAGCCCCGTCGACGTGCCGAGGTACAGCTCGACCTGGTCGCGCAGCGGAGCCGCGATCGGACAGCCACCTTGAACGGGGTAGGAACAGTGACTGGCGATGAGCGCGTCAGGCCAGCCATCACGGTTGAAGTCGGCCCGGCCGAGCACCTTCCGACCCAGTCCCTTGCGCGTGTAGCCCTCGGCCAGCCAGAACGCGAGCTGGTTCAAGCGGTAGCTGGTGGATCCAAAACCGGGGGAGAGCGTGTTTCCGCCGGTGAAGGCGAGGTCGATGTCGCCGTCCCCGTCGAGATCGCCGGCGGCCACCTGGCGGGGCTCGAGCTCGCGCTCTCTCGCGCAGCCCAACGGCCGTTCGATGAAGGTCGGCGTCGTTCCGCCGCTGCTCTCGAACCAAGACGTCTCACCCCAGCAGGCGTACGGGCCCGACCCGGACGGCTGCCAGACCGCAACCACGTCCACGTCACCGTCGGAATCGACGTCCTGCGCCTCGAGGTCGACCCAGTTCAGGAAGGTCTCGACGGCACTCACTGCCCGGTCGCCACCGGAACAAGAGCCCATCTCGGAGACACACCGCACCCAGACGAGCTGATTGTCCTTCGCGATCAGGACGTCGTAGATCCCGTCACCGTCGACATCCCCGTAGTCGACATCGCGGCCCGAGCCAGCCGAGACGACACCACTGGGTGAGCTGAACGTTCCCCCCGACCCCGTGATGATCGCCATTCCGCCGTAGGCGATGACGTTCGGCTTCACCTTGATCGCGCGATAGCTCTCGGCCGAGCCGCCAGTGGCGATCGAGACGTCGGAGATCGAGGCGCCGTTGTAGCGCAGATACCCGGCCGTGGGACCGGTCGTGTAGTACAGGTACGGATCCTGGCTGTGGAAGTAGTCGAGGGACAGGGCGCCGTGCGCCGACGAGAGCGTCGTCGGAGTGGGGTTCGTGCCTCGGTAGAGGAGAATCGAGCTACCGCTCGCCACCAGAACCTGATCGGCAGTCCCGGGCAGAAAGAGACCGAGCGCGATCGCGGACGCGCTGCCGCCGAGACTGATCGGATCGAAGTCGGGAACGATCGCGCCGTCGTTCTGCAGCACGTGCAGGTGCGACACGCCGCCCGGCCCGACGTTTCCGGAGACGATCTCGGGCGCCGGGTCGGCCGAGCCGTCGATGTTTCCGATCTCGACCGAGTTCCCGTAAAGGATCGGCACCGTGGCCGAGCCGAAGCTCGCTGATGTCGCCCCCGCCCGTATGGGGGTGAGAAAAGTCGCCGCCCCCAGCGAAAGTGCCGTTGCAACAAGGACAGAAACCGCGCGCCGCATGACTCCACCTCCACGTCAGCCCTGTGGTCGTGTAGAGCAATCGCCATGCCGCACGGAGCGCCCGCATGCTCGCGCGGACGCGGCGTCTTCCGCTCGACGCTGAGACGACCGGCCCCGCCTGCAGCACCGGACCGAGCCCCGACTGCGACACCGGGACGCAGCGCGGAGTGCGCTCGGGCCGGGCAGCGACTATAGGTAGGTGTACGCGGGGGAGGACGAGGGATGAGCGCGAATCCGGCGCGCCGCGCGCGACGCATCCTGTTCGGACTGGGGTACGGCGCGCTCGCAGGCTGGATCGCGCGCGAGGCGTTCGGCGGCACGCCGCTGCTCGAGCACGCGATCTCCTGGGTCGCGTATCCCGTCGGACAGGTCTTCCTGCGTCTGCTCTTCATCGCGGTGCTGCCGCTGGTGATCTCGTCGCTTGCGCTCGGTGTGCTGGAGCTGGGCGACGTGCGGCGGCTCGGGCGCGTCGGCGCGCTCACGCTCGCCTACACCCTGCTCGTCTCGGCGGGCTCGGTGGGGATCGGGATCGGGCTCGTGAACTACCTGCGCCCCGGCGACGGCTTCGACCCGGCAGAGCGCGCGCGACTGATCGAAACGCTCGCGCCACAGGCGCAGAAGGTGGTGACGCAGGCCGGCCAGGCCGCGAGCCCCGTCGACGCGCTGCTCTCGATCATTCCGCGAAACCCGTTCGAGGCGCTCGTGCGCGCGTTCGACGGCGAGATGCTGGGCGTGATGTTCTTCGCCGTGCTGCTCGGCATCGCGCTCGTGACGACTCCGCGCGAGCGGACGAGCGGGCTCGTCTCGGCTCTCGAGGGGCTCTATGCGATCTCGCTGCGCATGATCGACATGGCGATGTCGCTCGCGCCGTACGGCGTGTTCGCGCTGGTCTTCTCGCTCACCGCCCGGCTCGGGGGTGACATGCTGATCACGCTGGGGCGCTACGTCGCGGTCGTAATGCTCGGCCTCGCGCTGCAGCAGTTCGGCGTCTACTCGCTGCTGGTGCGCTACGCGATCGGCATCTCGCCGCGGCTGTTCTTCGCGCGCATCTCCGAGGTGATGACGACGGCGTTCTCGACGAGCTCGAGCGCCGCGACGCTGCCGACCGCGCTGCGCGTCGCCGAGCAGCGGCTCGGGATCCCGCGCGAGATCAACGGCTTCGTGCTCACCGTCGGCGCGACCGCGAACCAGAACGGGACGGCGCTCTTCGAGGGCATCACCGTGCTCTTCCTGGCGCAGCTCTTCGGGGTCGACCTGAGCCTGGGTCAGCAGGCGATGGTCGTGCTGCTCTCGATTCTCGCCGGCGTCGGCACGGCGGGCGTGCCGGGCGGCTCGCTGCCCCTGATCGTCGTCGTGCTGCAGTCCGTGGGGGTGCCCGGCGAGGGGATCGCGGTGATCCTCGGCGTCGACCGCCTGCTCGACATGAGCCGGACCGTCCTCAACGTGACGGGCGATCTCACGGCCGCGCTCTGGGTCACGCGTGTCGAAGGGAAGCTCGCGCTTCCCGTGGAGTGAGGCCGTCAGTCCGCGCGCAGGTCGGCGATCAGCGACGCGCGCCAGGGGCCTTCGAGTGCCGTGCTCGCGCGGTAGTTCGGGTGCTCGACACGAAGGCGCGCCGGCACGGTCGGATCGCAGAACTTGCACGCCAGCTCGGGGCCGAGCGGGAAGCGGATGTACTGCACGGCGGAGATGCGGTCCGACTCGAACTGCTTGGGGTCGAAGGTCGCCGCGACGCTCCGGTCGCCGACGTCGAGGAACACGTGCTCATCGATCCCGACCAGCCGGTGGAGCTCCGGTCGGATCTGCGACATCTCGGGAATCTCGATCATGAGCGTCGCCGACAGCTCGTTCGGCCCCGGAACGAGCTCGTTGTAGACGGCGATCTCCTCCGCGATCCGCTCTTCCTTCACGGCGCGCTCGGCGCGCAGCATCTCCTGGATCTGGAACAGGACCGTGTCGCGGTTCTCGAAGATGAAGGTGAGCCGATCTCCGACGAATACGCGGCGCGCGCGCTTCATCTCGATCGTCTTCGCCAGATACTCCTCTCGGATCTTCTCGTAGCCGGTCAGATCGAGAACCTGATCGCGGGTCACACCCTTCATTTCGCGTCTCCCATTCCGTAGGCCTCGTGCAGCAGCACGACGGGGTGTACGGCCTCCCGGCCGGTGCGCTCCAGGATGCGCAGAGCGGCGAGAGGACAATCGGTCGCCACGCGTTCCGGCTCCGCGCTCTGGATCTCCATCACGAGCTTCCCCGCGATCTTCTGGCTCTGCTCCCACCAGCGCGCCTTCATGCCCCAGGTGCCGTCGA
>CAZMKX010000177.1:0-7129 GCA_964566375.1 uncultured Myxococcales bacterium | reverse complement strand
CTCGAAGCCGCCCGTGTCGTCCGTGGGTCGCGCGCTGTAGCAGCGGATCTGGTCGACGACGTCGCGGTAGATCGTCACCAGATCGCGGTCGCAGAACGTGAAGACCGTGTCGAGGTGCATCGCCGCGCGGCTCTTCGGCATCAGGCAGGCCACGACGCGCGTGGCGGCGCGGCTCGCGAAGAGGGCGCGACACACCTGGAAGACCGCCTGACGCGTGGTGCGCTCGCCCATTCCGATCAGGACGACGCCCTTGCCGATCGGCATGACGTCGCCGCCCTCGAGCGACGCCGCACCGAAGTCCTCGTCCGAGTCCCCCCCCCAGATCTTGAAATCACCGCCCCGGAAGGCCGGATGGAACTTGTAGACCGCGCGCTGCAGCAGCGTTTCGGGCTTGCGCGCGGGCCAGAACATCGGATTGCAGGTGACGCCGCCGTAGATCCAGCACGAGGGATCGCGCTGGAAGAGCGTGTTCGGGATCGGGGGAAGGACGAACTCCGCGCCGCCGAAGGCTTCCGTCATCCGCTCGCGGAGCGGGGCTTCGGGCAGATCGGAGACGGCGATTCCGCCGATCAGGTGCTCGGCCAGCTTCTTCGCGGGCATCTCGTCGAGCCAGGGTCGCATGCTGCCCGCGAGACCGACGCCGACGGCGTTCTCGGTGACGCGCCGATCGAGCACGAATGCGCGCGCGTCCGGGGACTCGAGCGCGGTCGCCAGCATCTCGTGAAGATCGAGCACGTCGACGCCGCGGTCCTTCACCTTCAGGACGAAGTCGTAGTGATCCTTCTGGGCTTCCTGAACCCAGATGACGTCGTCGAAGAGAAGGTCGTGGCAGTTTCCCGGCGTCAGCCGCTGGTGCGCGAGACCGGGCCGGCACACCATCACGGTGCGCAGCTTGCCCACCTCGGAATGGACACCGAATCGAGTCATGATTCTTCTCCCGAGCTGGAAGGCGCCGAGGTCGAGGGCAATCCGACGAGGAAGACCCAGATCGGGGCCGCAAGCAGGACGAGTATGAGCGCCCACATCCCCGCCGTGGCGCCGGAGCCGTAGATCGTCCCGAGCGAGAAGACGAAGGCCACGATAGAGATCGGCATGAACGGGCCGACGCGCAAGGCCCGCGAGATCGGGCGCCGCGTGATGAACAGCACGGCTTCCACGACGGAGCAGAACACGTACGGGATCATCGCCGCGTCGGTGGAGAGCTGCACGATCAGGTTGTAGAAGGCGACCATGGCGCCCGTCCCGGAGACCTCGAGCAGGACGAGCAGCGTCGACAGGCCGACCGAGATCACGAGGCCGCGCGCGGGCACACCGCGCGAGGAGACCCGTCCGAAGACCGCCGGCATCGCGCCGTCGCGGGCGGCCGCCATCGGCACCTGCCCCAGCATCAGCGTCCAGCCGTTCAATGCGCCAAGCGACGAGACGATCGCCGCGAGCGCGATCACGATTCCCGCCCACTCGCCCCACATCGCACTCGCTGCATCGGCGAAGGGCGCGGACGACTTCGCGAGCTTCTCGCGCGGGATGATCCCCATCACGACGGTCGTGCCGAGGATGTAGATCAGTGCGGCGACGAGCGTCCCGATCACCGTGGCGCGCGGAATCGTGCGGCGCGGGTCGATCACGTCCCCGGCCGGCACCGTCGCCGACTCGATGCCCAGGAACGCGAACATCGTGAGCGGCGCCGTGGCGGCCAGCGCGCCGAGGAAGGGCTGGTCGGTCGGATTGAGCGTGGCGAAGGGAGCCCAGTCGACCCAGAAGAGACCGAGCACGCTGATCGCCACGAAGGGCACGAGCTTCGTGTAGGTGGTGACGGACTGGAAGAAGCCGGCCTCCTTCACGCCGATCATGTTGATCAGCGTCACGAGCCACATCGAGCCCAGGCCGATGCCGATGCACAGCGTGCGGTGCGCGCCGAGGCCGGGAATCAGCTTGCCGAGATAGCCGACCAGGGCCGCGGCCATGGCGGGCAGCGAGGCCCAGATCGAGATCCAGTAGCCCCAGGCGATCAGGAATCCGGCGAAGCGGCCGTAACCCATCCGTGTGTAGGCGTAGGGTCCTCCGGTGGCGGGCGCGATCCGCGCGAGGCGCGCGAAGACCAGCCCGAGGCAGACGGCGCCGAACGCCATCACGCCCCAGCCGATGATGGCCGTCGTGCCATAGGGCGCGAGCGCGGACGGCGCGATGAAGAAGCCCGAGCCCACCATGTTTCCGACGACGAGCGCGGTGCACGCGGTCAGCCCGAGGCTGCCGCCGCCTTCGGAGCCCTCGGCCGTCGATCCGGCTGCGTCGCTCACGTCTCGCACCGCTTCGCGGTCATTCGGAGAGCGAGCTTGCGCGGAAGAACTGGAGCTCTTGCGCGTCGGGCTTCCCGAAAAACGGCGCGAAGATCGCCGCGATCTCGTCCGATCGATAGAGCCCGCTCAGCGTGCGGTCGACGAGCAGGCGGAAGTCCTCGTCACCGCGCTCGAGTGCGAGCGCGACACCCTCGGAGGTGAAGCGACGCTCGAGCACCATCAGATCGTCGGCGGAGGGACTGCGCTTCAGCGCGTCGAGCAGCAGCTCGCGGTCTCCGAAGAGCGCGTCCGCGCTCCGCGCAACCACGCGCTCCACACCGACGGCGAAGCTGTCGACCGGCTCGACCCTCGCGTCGAGCGCGAACTCGCCGACCCTGTTCGCGAGCCATGTATCCGCCGCGCTCCCCTTCACGGCGGTCAGGACGCGCCCTCGCAGCACCTGACCGAGCGTGGCACGCCAGCGCGGCTGGAACGGCTCCGGCCGCCCCTCGAGGATCTCGCGCATCTGCGAAGGCGCGTCCTTGCGAATCAGCGCTCCGATCCCGCCTAGGAAGACGGGGATCGAGAACGAGACCTGCTCTCTCCGGCTCAACGTGGGCGGTCCCGCGACACAAAGCAGGTCGACCTTGCCCTGCTTCACGGCGTCGAAGCGCTCCAGCGCAGGAAGCTGGACGTACTCCGACTCGAGCCGCGGAAGCTTCAGGTCCGCCTTCACCCCATCGGCGATCTTCTGACACAACGCGATGGCGTAGCCGGCCGGATTGCCAGCCTCGTCCCGGTACGAGAACGGCCGGGCGCCGTCGACGTAGCCCAGCCGGATGACGCCCGTCTCGCGGATCCGATCCAAGGTCGCCGCCGAGGCCGGCACGGCCGTTGCCAGCACCAGAAGGATCGCCGCGATCCAGCTCCCCGATCGTGCGCGCTGCATGATGACTCCTCTCTCGATCTTGGCGTTCACGACGCGCTCACGCTGCCATTCGCGACTGCTGGGTCGCCGGCTTCACCTCGAAGCGCGGGGCGATGAAGCCGTAGATGACGTAGCCGATGCCCATCACGACCATGCCGCCGAGCACCGCGCTCTCGCCCGACGCGTAGATCGCGTACACGCTGTAGAGCAGCGCAACGACGACGACGGCGACGTTCAGCCGGTACGTCCCCCCGGGCGTCCCGGCCTTCTGCATCATCACCATCAGCGCCGACAGCGAGATGATGTACGGCACGACGTTGGAGACGACGGCCAGATTCACGAGCGCGCCGAACTGCTCGCTCAGCGTGGGAGAGATCGTGCACAGCGCCATCAGCGTCTGCACGACGCCCATGACGAGCATGCCGGTGATCGGCGCGCCCATGCGGTTCACCTTCGTGAAGAAGGCGGGGAACATCCGATCGTCCGCCGCCGACTTCCCGGTCATCGCGATCGTGAACTGCCAGCCGAGCAGCGAGCCCAGACACGCCATCACCGCGAGCGCCATGATGATCGTGCCGATCGTCGGGTTGAACATCGTGGCGTAGGCGAGCCCGAAGGGGCCGGTCGAGTTCGCGAGCTCCGCGTTCGGGACGATGCCCTGGATCACCGCGGTCGAGAGCACGTAGATGGCGGCGGCGCCGAGCGTGCCGAACATGCACGCGAGCGGAACGTCGCGCTTGGGATTCTCGACCGCGTCGGAGTTCTGCGCCGCGGACTCCATGCCGAGGAACGCCCAGAGCGTGAGCGCGATGCTCGAGCCCATCCCCTCGCCCAGGCTGAGGCCCTGCGGGTTCCACGCGGCCGCGAACGTGTCCTTGCTGAACCAGAACCAGCCGATGATCGAGAGCCCGGCGACGGGGATGATCACGCCCCACACCGTGATCGCGCCGATGCGACCCGTGACGCTCGGCCCGCCGAAGTTCGCGATCGTCGTGAGCCAGATCAGCGCGATGACGCCGATCGTCGTCGCGATCGGCGCCGATCCCAGCCACGGGATGAAGGAGGTGAGGTACCCGACCGCCGAAATAGCGATCGCGACGTTGCCGATCGCGAGCGAGAAGAAATACAGGTAGAAGGTCATGAAGAAGCCCGACTTGCCGTGCGCCTCCTCCGCGTAGGCGGCCATGCCGCCCGACCGCGTGTTGAGGATGCCCGCCTGCGCGAAGCCGTAGGCGATCGCCATCGAGCCCACGGCCGTCACGATCCACGACAAGAGCGAGATCGCGCCGACCTTCGCCATGTTCGTCGGCAGCATGATGATGCCCGAGCCCATCATGTTCACTGCGACGAGGACCGTCAGCTGGAAAACGTTCATCTTCTTCGCCGGTGACTCCATGAGCTCTCCCTGATCCCTGCAGGCGCGCTAGCGAACGCGCGTGCCGCAGTCGCTGGTCTTCAAACTCACGATCGCCCGCCGTTGCGCTCGATCACTTCTTCGCACTCCCCTTCTGCCCGCGTCCCTTGCCCGCGGCGCCGGCGGCCTCTCGAAGGCAGTACAGCGCGTAGTAGCTGTTCCCGTCGGCATCGGACTTGACCTCTACGCCGTGCGTGTCGTGCCCGAAGCCGGGAAAGCTCCGGTCGAACGCCTCGAGCCCCAGCAGGTAGTCTCCGACGGCGCGCGTGGTCTTTCCGAAGCGCTCGCCGGGCATCAGGATCGGGATGCCCGGCGGATACGGGACGACCTGAACGGCGAGCACGCGGCCTTCGAGCTCCGATGCACGGACCTGCTCGACCTCGCCGCGAACCAGCCGGGCGAACGTCTCGCGCGGCGAGAGGACCGGCTCCGGCAGATTGCTGAACGCAGCGTCGAGGTGCTCGAGAATGCGGTGCTCGCCGATCGCGGCGTGCATCTCGGCGGCGAGATCGCGCAGCCCCATCTTCCGGTATCGGTCGGGATGCGATCCGACGAGCGACGGCAGGACCGACCGGAGCGGCGCGTTCGCGTCGTACAGCTCCTTGAAGCGCATGAGCCCGGCGACGAGCGAGCCCCATTTACCCTTCGTGATGCCGACCGAGAAGAGCGTCAGGATCGAGTAGGGCTCGGTCTTCTCGACGACGATGCCCTGGGTGCCGAGAAACGCCGTCACGATCGCCGCGGGAATTCCCTCGGCTTCGAGTCGACCGTCCAGCGCGACGCCCGGGGTGAGCGTCGTGACCTTGATCGGATCGAGCATGCAGTAGCGACCGCCCAGATCGCCGAAGCCGTGCCAGGCGTCGCCGGGCTTCAGCAGCCAGGCCTTGCTCGAACGGGCGAGCTCCTCCGTTTCGACGTCGACGAACGGCGTGCCGTCGATTCGGTCCGGCTGCCAGGGGGTGAACCACCAGTCGCCCGGCTTGCGATCGCCGAGCGCCTTGGCGACGCGCACCATCGCCTTCCGGAAATCGATCGCCTCGCGGATGCACTCTTCCGTGAGCGCGGGGCCCGCGTCGGCCATCATCTTCGCAGACACGTCTGTCGACGCGATGATGCTGTATTGCGGTGACGTCGACGTGTACATCATGAACGACTCGTTGAAGAGCGCGGGCTCGACGGGGACGCGCCCCGAGCGGATGTGGATCATCGACGCCTGCGAGAGCGCCGCGAGCAGCTTGTGCGTCGAGTGCGTCACCGTCACGGTCGCGTCGTCCGCAGACCGTTTCCCGCGGTGCATGCCGTAGCGCCCTTCGTAGAGCGGATTGAAGCGCGCGTAGGCGTACCAGGCCTCGTCGTAGTGGATGCGATCGACGCTCTGGCTCAGCAGCTGCGTGGTGTGCTCGACGTCGTAGCAGAGGCCGTCGTAGGTCGAGTTCGTGAGCGCCGCGATCACGGGCTTCGCCTTCGCGTCCTTCACCAACGGGCTCTCGGCGAGCTTCCTGCGGATCATCGCGGGCTCGAGCTCGCTCGCCGGAACCGGCCCGATCACACCGCGGGGATTCCGCCGGGGCCGCAGGTACACCGGGATCGCGCCACTCACGTTGAGCGCGTAGTTCAGCGACTTGTGGCAGTTCCGGTCGACCAGGGCGACGTCGCCGTCCGCCACGGACGAGCGCAGGATGATCTGGTTGCTCGCGGAGCTCCCGCCGATGACGAAGAACGTGTGGTCCGCGCCGAAGACGTGCGCGGCGTATTGCTCCGCCTCGGCCACCGGCCCGGAGTGGTCGTTGAGCGACCCCAGCTCGCCCACCGAGACGGAGAGATCCGAGCGCAACATCTGCTCGCCGTAGAAGCCGAGAAACGCGCGACCGACGGCGGACTTCATGAAGGCGGTGCCGCCGGTGTGCCCCGGCGTGTGCCAGGAGTACTCGTGCGTATCGGCGAAGTTCGCGAGCTTCCCGAAGAACGGCGGCAGGACGGTGTTCAGATAGCGCCGCGCGGCCGCGTCGATGCGTCCCGCGATGAAGGACGCGCTGTCCTCCGGCACCCAGATGTAGCCTTCGATCTGCTCGACGATCTCGAGCGGGACGGGCCGCGAGGTGACGCGGCCCGACCCGAGGAGGACCGGGAGGGACGGCGCGCGATCGCGGATGGTCTTCAGCAGGCGCAGGGTTTGCGCGACCGACGCGTCGCTCTCCGACGCGAGCGGCCAACCGAGCACCAGACACGAGATTCCCGCGTGCGCTGCGATCGACGCTTCCGCGTCGTCCAGCGAATTCGCCACGAGCACGGATCGCCCCAGCGCCTCGAGCGCCGCCACGATCTCGAGGACGCTGCGCGCGATCGCGGAATTCGCCTCGCCTCGGGCGCCGACGATCAGGACCGGGAATCCGGACGCCAGCGCGGCCGGCATGGGCGTGTCTTCGTAGGGCATCACGCGCTCTCCTCAGCGTCGATCAGAAGCTCACCTTGGTGTAGAGCATGAAGTGCATCCAGATCGAGCCGCTGTTC
>CAZMKX010000176.1:0-7129 GCA_964566375.1 uncultured Myxococcales bacterium | reverse complement strand
GGATCTGGCCGTGCTCGACAACCTGTCGGGCGGCCGGATGGAGCTCGGCGTCGGCATGGGCTACGCGCCGCACGAGTTCCGCGCGTTCGGCATCCCGCGACGCGAGCGTGTGTCACGGACCGAAGAGGGCCTCGCGGTGCTGCGCCGGGCCTGGACGGGCGAGCGCTTCGATCACCGCGGCGCGCACTGGACGTTCGAAGGCGCGCGAGTGACGCCGCACCCCGTGCAGCCGGGCGGGCCGCCGCTCTGGCTCGCGGCGATGAGCGAGGCAGGCGCGCGCCGCGCCGCGCGTCTGGGTCTGAACCTCCTTCCGCAAGGCGACCGGCGGCGCGTGCTCGATCCGTGGCGCGCCGATCTGGTGGAGGCCGGCAAGCGTCCCGAGGACTTCCGCGTCGGCCTCATCCGGCCCTGGCTCGTCACGTCGGATCGCGCGCGCGACTGGCCGCCGATCCGCGAGGCGGAGCGCTACAAGGGGCGCATGTACGCCGACTGGATCGCCGAGTCGGGCGACGACGTCACGCTCGCGCTCGCAGGAGCGTCGCCCGACGCGCGCCCGATTCCGCAGACCTGGATCGTCGGTGATGCCGACGAGTGTCGCGCCGAGATCGAGCGCTTCGTCGCCGAGTTCGGCATCACCGACCTCGTCACCTGGGGCGTCGCTCCGGGCGTCGCGCCCGAGGCGATGAACCAGAGTCTCGAGCGCTTCGCGCGCGAAGTGATGCCGCTCGTGCGGGGCGACTGACGCGCGCGGCCGGCGGACCTCAGTCGCCGTCGAGCGTCACGCCCGCGCGGCCTTCGCAGAGCGCGAGAAGCGCGTCCCGGTCGGCCTGGGTCTCGCGCGTCCACGGCAACAGGTGCGTGCGGCGCGGCGCACGATCGAGCCAGAAGCGCCCCGTCTCGCGCGCGCCGCGCGCGCTGATGGCGAGCCAGACCACCGTGTCCGCGCCCTCTTCGGGCGTGCGGAGGATTCGCTGCGTGACGCGGAAGAAGCGCGGCAGGGAGCTGCGCACCGACGGCGTGTCGGCCCAGCCCGGGTGCATGGCGTGCACCGCGATGCGATCCGCGCGAAGCCGCTCGGCGAGCAGCTCCGCGAGCACGACCTGCATCCGCTTGGTCTGAGCGTAGGCGATCACGCCGTCGTAGCTTCCTTCGGCGCGATCCGGGTCGTCCAGCGACAGTCGCTGCGTGTACATCCCGCCGGACGCGACGAATATCACGCGTCCGCTGCCGGCTGCGGCCAGCGCGGGGCGGAGTAGCTGCGTCAGCAGGAACGGCCCGAGCACGTGCGTCGAGAGGCACCGCTCGTAGCCCTGGCGCGAGAGCTCGCGCTTCGCGGGAAGCACGCCGGCGTTGTGCACGAGCGCGTCCACGCGCGCGAGCTCGAGCCGCGCGACGCACGCGCGCACGTCGTCGAGATCCGAAACGTCCAGGACCTCGACGCGGACCCGTGCGTCCGGAAGCGCCTTCCGGATCCCGCCGGCCGCCTCTTCGGCGCGCGCCCGATCGCGGCACAGCATCACGACCTCGCCGCCGCGCGCCGCCAGCCCGTGCGCCGTCGCCAGACCGATGCCCGAGTTCGCGCCCGTGACGAGGTACACTTTTTCGTGCAGGTCGAGGGCGAGATCGGCCTCGTCGAAGCCGAGCGCGTGCACGCGGTAGCCCGTGCGGTCGAACGAGAGCGCGATGGTCGGATCGACGAGCGCGGAGAGCCCGCGCGCGAACGCGGTGCGCACCGGGCCTGGCCCTCGGCCGCCCCGCGGCGCCGCGCCGAGCGCGCGAAGCACGTCGTCGAGATCGGCGTGGTCGCCCGCCTCGCGACTGCGCTGCGCGAACGCGACGCCGCCGCCGCGCCGGATCACGAACACGCCGCCGAGCGCGAACGCGTCGCCCTGCACGCCTCGCTGGCGCGAGCCGGCTGCGAGCGCGCGCACTCCGTTCCAGAGCAGACGGGGCGAGAGAAGCTCGACATGGCCACGCCGCAGGCCCGCGGCGCGGTACGCCTCGAGCGCCGGGTCGACGAGCAGCGGGAAGTCGAGTCCGAAGTCCTCACGGAAGGCCGCCGCGAAGGCGCGCGAGCCGTTTCCGACCACGGCGATCCCGGCGCCCGTCGCGCGAATCTCCTCGGCCCGGTCGCGCAACTGCGCGACTTGCTCGCGGCAGAAGATTCAGCCGAAGTGGCGGATGAATACGAGGACGACCGGTCGGTCGCGCCAGAGCTCGCCGAGCCGCCGCGTCCGGCCGTCCGCGTCCTCGAGCGCGATCTCCGCGAGCGCGGCGTCGACGTTCGCCTTCACGCTCAGAACACCGGCCCGACTCCCGAGACCGAGTACTTCTTCACGTCCATCTCGCGCACGCCGAGCTTGCCGAAGGCCGCCTGGAACGCCGCCATGTGCGGTGCCTTGAAGTGCGCGTCGAGCGCGGTCTGCGAGTCCCAGCGCTCGTACAGGTGGAAGAGTCCCGGGTCCGAGAAGTCCGCCGAGAAGGTGTACGCCTCGCAGCCCTTCTCCTTGAGCGTCTCGGTCATCATTGCACGGGCTGCCGCGATGGCCGCCTCGCGCGATGCCGGGTCGATGCGGATGTGCCCCGCGATGATCAGCACGCTTGCGACTCCTTCGAGCTGGGTGTCGCCGGAGTCTACCGCGACGCCTTGAGCGCGGCCTTGTAGGCCTTCTTGCCGGCCTTGGCCGCCTTCTTGGCCGCCTTGAGCTGCGCCTTCGCGGCCTTCTTGGCGTCCTTCCTGTCCTGCTTGATCTGGTCCTCGTAATCGTTCCAGCCGTCGTCGTCGCCGCTTCCGACACCGCCGTTGCCCATGTCGTGCGGAACGATCACCAGGACGGTGGCATCGCTCGCGAGGCCGGCCTGGTTCCAGGCCCGGTAGGTGGCGGTGTAGACGCGGCCGTTGCCCGGACCCGCGCGCTCGGCGCGGAGCTGGAAGCTGCGGTCGTCGGTGCCGATCTCCGCGCCCTGGATGTCGCCCGTGGTGTTGCCGTCGCCGTTGCCGTCGTCAGGCTCGTTGCTGGTGATCGAGATGAGCTCGACGTCGGGCGTCCCCTCGCTGCAGCGGTCGTACACGAGCAGGTCGACGTTCACCTGCTGCATCTGGTGATTAGGCGGCCACAGAACGGCGGGATTCGCCATTCCGTAGATGATCGGAGGTTCCGTGTCCGCGACGGTCACGACCACCGTGTCCGAGTTGAAGAACTGCGTGCCCGTGGCCGGGTCTGTGAAGGTCACCGTGAGCGTGGCGACGGTGACTCCCACCGGGAAGAAGCCGATCGGATTCAAGAGGGTCGGGTCGTTGAACGTGACCCCCGGCGCCGTCCACAGGTAGACGACGTTGCCGTCCACGGCCGAGCCGGTTCCGTTCATCGCGATTGGCGCGCCGTTCGGACCGACGCAGGCGATCGTCACGTCCGGCCCCGCGTTCGCGGCCGGGAAACCTCCCTGCGCGCGGGCCACGCCCGAGAACGCGATCGCCGCCACCAGAGCCAGGAGCCAGATCCGCATGAGTCCAACACCTCCGACTGAATGAGCGACCGCATCTTCGGTCATTCGCAATGGGGTGTCTACCCCTCTCCTCCGGGCTGGCGCGCATCGCGGCGGTTCGACACAGACAGGGAATGGAAAGGCCAGCCAACCACGTCGAACGCGGCTTCCTTCTCGGACCGGCAAGCCGACTCGCAGAGCTCCGGCGGTCGCTCGGCTTCTTCGCGGAGTTCCTGCGCGGCTTCCGCGCGCTCCACTTCGTGGGGCCCTGCGTGACCATCTTCGGTTCGGCGCGCTTCGACGAGAGCCACCGCTACTACGCGCTCGCGCGCGCGACCGCGCAGCGGATCGGCCGCGCCGGCTTCACCGTGATGACCGGCGGCGGCCCTGGAATCATGGAGGCCGCGAACCGCGGCGCGCGCGACGTCGGAGCGCGCTCGATCGGCTGCAACATCCGCTTGCCGCAGGAGCAGAAGCCCAATCCCTACCTCGATCGCTACGTCGAGTTCCGCCACTTCTTCGCGCGCAAGGTCATGCTCGTGAAGTACTCGTACGCGTTCGTCGCGCTGCCCGGCGGGTTCGGCACGCTCGACGAGGTCTTCGAGGTCGCCACGCTGATCCAGACGAGGAAGATCGAGGGCTTTCCGTGCGTGCTGATGGGCCTCGACTACTGGGCGCCCCTGCGCGCGTTCCTGGAGCGCGAGATGGTGGCCGCCGGAACGATCGCTCGGGAGGACGCGGCGCAGCTTCTCTTCACCGACGATCCGGACGAAGCGGTCCGCTGGATCACGGAGCGCACCGCGGGGCTCATTGCAGCCCGGCGGGTTCCGCGGCCGATCCGGGTCCTCGGCGAGCAGGCGCCTCGGCTCGGCGCCTGAACTCCCGCGGCGAGACGCCCGTCCAGCGCCGGAACGCGTGGGTGAAGTTGGCGAGATCGGAGTAGCCGAGCGCGTAAGCGACGTCGGTGATGCGGTACGCGGATTCGCGGACGAGCTCGAGCGCCCGCGTGCAGCGCGCCGAGTCGATCAGGCTGGAGTAGCTCTGTCCCGCCTCGGCGAGACGGCGCTGCAGCGTGCGAGTGCTGAAGCCGATCGCGGCGCACACGTCGCGCAGCTCGGGATGGCCCGGCCGCAGGCACAGGCGCGCGACCTGACTCACCGAGCTCGCGAAGTCTGCCGCAGGTCGGGACGCGACGAGCGCCCGCTCGAGCTCCGCGCGCGTCTCGACTCCCGGCGTGGCCGCGACGGTCCGCCGCTGGCGAAGCCACGCCCGCGGGAAGCCGAGCGCAGTAACCGCCTGCGAGAAGCGCACGTCCACGCGCGCGAAGAGCGCGGGCTCGCGCAGCCCGGTGATCGGTGGGCAGCGCAGTCGCAGCTCGAGCGGACCTTCGGCGGCACCCGGAAGCTCGCGAACGAGCTGCAGGGCCTTGATCGCCCAGAACTGCTCCGCCTCGCGCCGGCCCGCGTGCACGCGCGGATCGAGCGCCTGGTGGACCCAGGCGCGCTCGCGATCGAGCGACACCCAGATGCGCGCACCCGAGTTGAAGATCTCGCGCGTGCGGCCCCAGATCTCGAAGGCTTCGCCGAGCGTCTCGGCTCGCGCCACGAGCGCACCGAACGCGCCGACCGAGTCGAGCCGCACGGCCTCGCTCGCGCGGAAGCCGAGATCCTCGATGCCTTCGCGTCGCGCTGCGGTCTCCGCGAAGACCCCTCCGATGTGAAGCGGCACGAGCCGCTCCGGATCGTGGAGCGCTGCGGGCGGAAATCGAACGTCGCTCGCGTAGCGTTCGACGGGTGCGCCGATGCGCTCGAGAAAGCGCGCCATCGCGAGCACGGGCGCCGAGCGGACGAGCGGGATCGGGCGTGTTCGAGGCGAGGTTGCCTGGCGCGCGGGCACAAGCGATTCTCGACGGAGCGGGGGCGAGTCTGCAACTCTCTCGTCCGCGGGGCGGCCGAGTGCGCGCCCGAGCTCAGTGAGGAGATTCCTTGAAACTTCGTGGGACCGCGTTTGCTCTGCTCCTGTCCGCCGCAGGCACGTTCTCGGCGTGCAGCCACTCGAACTCGGCGCTCCAGGCGGACGAGGTCCTGCCGCCGCCCGGGGGCGCAGCCGCGGCCTCTGCACCGCCGCCCGCGCCCGATCTCGATCCGTGGCCGCGCTCGATTCCCACCTCGACCGCCACCCTGCTCGTCTACTCGCCGCAGGTCGAGTCGTGGCAGGGAAACCAGCTCTCGTTCCGCATGGCGGTCGGCGTGCAGCCGACCCTGTCGGGCCCCGAGTCCTACGGCGTGATCTGGGGTAGCGCCCGTACCGAAGTGAACCGCGAGACCCGCATGGTCACGCTGCAGGACCTGAAGCTCACGCGCAGCAACTTCCCGACGCTCGACGACAACGGCGCGAGCTACCTGGCGCAGCTCGGCCAGCAGCTTCCGGTCGCCTCGAAGACGATCGCGCTCGATCGCATCGAAGCTTCGCTTGCCGCGTCCGGGGCTGCGCAGGCGGCAGGCCTGCCCGTGAAGAACAGCGTGCCGAACATCATCGTCAGCTACGGGCCCGCGCTCCTGATTCCGATCGACGGCACCCCCGTCGTCCGCAAGGTCGCCGACGGCGCATTCGAGCGCGTGATCAACACCCGCGCGCTGATTGCGCGCGCCAAGGGCGGCACCACCTGGTACCTGCACCTCTACCAGGGCTGGCTCTCGGCGCCCTCGATGACGGGGCCATTCGCGCTCGCGGCCACGCTTCCGGACGGGATCGACGCGATGGCGCAGACGCTGGCCGAGAAGGGACTGGTCGACCTTCTGAACGGCGGAAACGCGCAGCCGCAGCCATCGCTCGCGAACGGCGTTCCGGCAATCTACGTCACGCAGCAGCCTTCCGAGCTGATCGTCTTCAAGGGCGGGCAGCCGGAGCTCCAGCCGATCTCGGGCACGTCCCTGCTCTGGTGCACCAACACGACCTCCGACGTTCTGGTCTACGAGACCGACGGCAGCTACTACGTGCTTCTCTCGGGCCGCTGGTTCAACGCGAAATCGCTGAACGGCCCGTGGACCTACGTCCCGAGCCAGAACCTCCCCGTCGACTTCGTGTCGATTCCGCCGAGCTCCTCCGCAGGTGTGGTGCTCGCGGCGGTGGCGGGGACGACGCAGGCGCGCGAGGCAGTGATCTCGAACTCCGTGCCGCAGACGGGGGCCGTGCCGCTCGCGAATCCGCCGACCTTCGCGGCGACCTACGACGGCTCGCCCTCGCTGCTTCCGATCGCCGGCACGCCGCTCAAGTACGTCGCCAACTCGCCCACGCCGGTCATCCGCGTGAGCTCGAATCAGTGGTACGCGCTGCGCGCGGGCGTCTGGTTCACCGCGCCGTCGGCGACGGGACCGTGGACAGTGGCGACCTTCGTTCCGGACGTGATCTATACGATTCCGACCAGCTCGCCGCTGCACTACGTGACGTACGTGCAGGTCTACAGCGCGACGCCGGAATACGTGTACACGGGCTACACCCCCGGCTATCTCGGCACGGTCGTCGCGCCCGACGGCGTCGTCGTCTACGGAACCGGCTACGACTACGACCCGTGGGTCGGCAACGTCTGGTACGCGCCGCCCGAGACCTGGGGCGTGGCCGCCGAGCCGATCTACAACCCGGC
>CAZMKX010000175.1:0-7147 GCA_964566375.1 uncultured Myxococcales bacterium | reverse complement strand
AGTCGTACCAGCGGCGCGCGGCTTCCACGCTCGGGAACTTCGCGATGAAGCAGGTCTCGGCGTCGAGCTGGCCGACGAGGGTTCCGACGACCTTTCCGCGCGACACGATGGTGCCGCCGGCGGCGAGGAGGGTCGGCCCGGCGGCGGCCGCGTACTCCTCGCGTTTCTTCGGGTCCTTCACCTTGGCGAATGCGATCAGATAGGCGGCCATGGGTCTTGCTCCTTGGTTGGAAGTCCGGGACTCACACGACGCCGTCATTGCGAAGGCGCGCGCGGGCGGCCTCGTCGAGACCGAGCTCGGCGAGGATCTCGTCCGAGTGCGCGCCGAGCGCGGGTGCGGCGGAGCGCACGCGCACGGGCGTGCGCGAGAGCTTGGCGGCGGGGCCGACGACGGGCGCCTCGCGGCCGTTCTCGAGCGTCACGGTCTGCAGCATGTCGCGTTCGAGCACGTGCGGGTCGCGCGCGGACTCCGCGTAGGTGCGCACGGGCGAGGCGGGCAGGCCCTCGGCCTCGAGCAGCGCGACCACGCCGCGCACGGTTTGCGGGGCGACCCAGTCCGACACGAGCTGGTTCAGCTCCGCGCGGCGGCCGACGCGCTTCTGTGTCGTGGCGTACTCCGGGTCGGCGGCGAGCTCGGGGCGGCCCATCAGGCCGACCAGGATCTTCCAGTGCGCGTCGAGCAGCACGCCGAGCATGACGAAGCCGTCGGCGCACGCGTACACGCCCGCGGGCGCGGCGACGACGAACTGGCTGCCCATGCGCGGGAGCGGCACGCCGAGCGCGGCGAGCATGGGGTAGCCGTTCGACTGGAAGAGCAGCGCGTCCTGCAGCGCGACGTCGCAGTGCTGGCCCTCGCCCGTGCGGTCGCGGTGGCGCAGCGCAGCCATCGCGGCGAGCGCGCCGTGCAGGCCGGCGACGTCGTCGCCGATGAAGGTGGGTGCCTTCACGGGCGCGCCGCCCGGCTCGCCGTTCAGCGACAGCCAGCCGCTCGCGGCCTGCGCCATCGGGTCGTAGCCGGCGCGCTCGCGATCGGGCCCGAACTGGCCGTAGCCGCTGATCGAGACGTACACCGTATCGGGTCGCACGGCGCGCACGTGCTCGTAGCCCAGGCCCCAGGCGTCGAGCGTGCCGGGGCGGAAGTTCTCGACCACGACGTCGGCGCGTTTCGCGAGCGCCAGGAACACGTCGCGCCCGGCGGGCTTGCGCAGGTCGAGCGTGAGGCTGCGCTAGTAGCGGTTCGCAGTGACGTGCATGAACGAGAGCGGCGCGCCGTCGCCGGGCAGGAGCGGCGGCAGACGGCGCGCGACCTCGCCGCCGGGAAGCTCGACCTTGATCACGTCGGCGCCGAAGTCGCCGAGCACGCACGCGCACATCGGGCCCGCCCAGGTCGTGGTGGCCTCGAGCACGCGCACGCCCGCGAGCGGTCCGGAAAGATCAGTGCGCGCGCGGCGGAAGAACTCGTCCTTCGTCACCGGTCGGCGCGCGCGCAGCCGGCCGCGCGGCTCGAGATGCCGACGCCGCGGCGTCCCTGCCGGATCGTGTTCCGGTCGTGGCCGTTCGTGCAGTAGCCGATCGAGATGCCCGTGCGCGGATCGGCCCAGGCGATCTGACCGCCGGCCCCGCCGTGGCCGAACGCGAGGTCCGAGTTGGTGTGGCCGAAGCCGCGATAGGTGCGTGACTCGTCGCCCGCGATGATCAGGCCGAGCGCGCGGTTCGCGGGCTTGCCGAAGAGCAGGTCGCGGAGATCCCCCGAGCGGATCTCGCGCGCGGACTCGAGCATCGCCGGCTGCCACAGCTCGCGGCCCGCGAGCGCGCGGCCGCCGTCGAGCAGCGCCTGGTAGAAGAGCGCGAGATCGGCCGCGGTCATCGTGCCGCCGCCGCCGGGAATTCCCGCGACGCGCACGTCCGCGTCGTTGAAGCTCGCGATCGCCTCTTCGGTGACTTCCGTGACCGGCGGCGGCGGGAAGCCCAGGGCGCGGTAGTCTTCGTCGGTGAGCGCCTCGCCCACGTGCACGCAGTCGGCGAGCCGCCCGTGCAGCGATTTCGGCAGGCCGACCCAAAGGTCGTGAAGCCCGAGCGGCTCGGCGATGCGCTCGCGCACGAACTGGCCGTAGGTCTGGCCGGTGAGGCGCTCGATCAGCTCGCCGATCACGTACATGGACGACGACGGGTGGTACTCGAACCTCTCGCCCGGCTTCCAGTTGAGCGTCCACTTGGCGAAGCGCGCGAGACGCTTGTCGCGGTCGAGGAAGTCACTCGGCACGAACGGCGCGCGCGGAAAGCCGGCGGTGTGCGTGAAGAGCTGCTCGACGGTGACCTCGCCCTTCCCGTTCTCGCCGAACTCGGGAATCAGCTCCGCGACGCGGCGGCGGACGTCGAGCGCGCCGTCCTGGATCAGGAACCACGCCGCAGCGGACGTGATCGCCTTGGTGGACGAGAACACGCAGTAGAGCGTCTCGTTCGTCGCGGGCGCGTCCACGCCGTGGTGGCGCGCGGTGCCGAAGGTGCGCATGGCGGCGATCTTGCCGTTTCGCGCGATCGCGATCTGCGCCGACGGGAGCAGGCCCTCGCGGACCTCCTTCTCGGCGCGGTCGAGGAGCGCGTCCACGAGCGCGGGATCGAGGCCGACGGATTCCGGTGTAGGGGCAACGTGTCTTGGGTCGAGCATGGGCGCGAGGATATCACTCGGCGGCGGGCTCGGGGTCCTCTCCGCGCTTGATCTGGAAGGACAGCCCCGCGCGCTCGATCCCGCCCTCGGCGCGGTCGAGCGCGCCCGGCCCGAAGCGCGTGCGGATCGCGTCGAGCGTGCGGTTGAGCCGCGTGCGCCGCTCGCGCGCGTCGGCCGACTCGTCGAGGAGCGAAAGCTGCTCCGCGCCCGCGTCGGCCTCGAGCCGTTCCGCGGCCAGGCCGAGCAGGCGCACGGGCTCTTCGAGCGCGGCGCGCGCGAGCAGGTCGCGGCCGGCGCGCGCGAGCTCGGCTCCGTCGTCGCTCGCGCGCGGCAGCGTGCACGAGCGCGAGAGCAGCGGGAAGCGTCCGCCCCCGAGCGGCCGCGCGAGCTTCAGCTTCAGGCTCACGCCGCGCGCGCGCAGGCCGTCGCTGCGCAGCCGACGCGCGACGGCCTCGGCGTGCGCGCGGATGGCGCGCTCGAGCTCGACGACCGAAGCGACGTCGCGCTCGAAGGTGCTCTCCTCGGAGTACGACTTCGCCTCGCGGTAGGGCTCGACCTCGCGCGCGTCCTCGCCGCGCGCGAGCCGCGCGGCGGCCGGGCCGAAGCTGCCGAGCAAGGCCTCCAGGTGCGCGTCGCTCGCGCGCGCGAGCTCGCCGATCGTGCGGATGCCCGCGCGCTCGAGCCGCGCGCGCGTCACGGGACCGACGCCCCAGATCCGCCCGACCGGGAGCGGCTCCAGGAACGCGCGCACCTCGCCCGGCTTCACCCACAGGAAGCCGTCGGGCTTGGCGAGGTCGCTCGCGATCTTCGCGACGAGCTTCACGGGTGCGAGGCCGACGGAGATCGCGAGCCCCGTCTCGGCGCGCACCTCCGCGCGCAGGCGCTGGGCCGTGCGCGCGGGCGGGCCGAAGAGCGCCTCGGTCCCCGTCAGGTCCAGGAACGCCTCGTCGAGCGAGATGCCCTCGACCGCGGGCGTGAAGCGCTCGAAGATCGCGAAGATGCGGCGGCTCTCGCGCCGATAAACGGACATGCGCCCGCGCACGAAGATCGCCTGCGGGCAGAGCTTCCGCGCCTGCGCCGATGGCATGGCGGAGTGGATGCCGAAGACGCGCGCCTCGTAGCTCGCCGCGGCGACGACACCGCGCGGCGTAGACCCGCCCACGACGACCGGCTTGCCGCGCAGGCGCGGGTCGTCGCGCTGCTCGATGGCCGCGAAGAACGCGTCCATGTCCGCGTGCAGGATCGCGCGCGCCTCGGGGGTGGGCTCCACGACTGCGGAGCTTCGCGCGGAGCGGCGGGCGCGTCTAGGCGTTCTTCCGTTTCGCGAGCAGCCCGATCAGACCCGCGCCCGCGGCGAAGAGCACGAGCGAGCTCGGCTCGGGAATCGGGTTCACGATGATCTGATCCTGGAACGTGCGGCTGTAGGCCCAGGTCGCCGTCGTTCCGAAGCCGAGCTCTTCCTGCATCGACAGCTCGCCCAGGAAGGAGCGCGCCAGGTTCATCACGCCCGTGCTCGCGCCCGCGAGCCGGAAGCCGCCGCTGTACAGATCGTACGCGCCGGGCGCGTCGCCCATGACTTCCCAGACCGCGACCTGCAGCGCCGCGATCAGCGTGGTCTTCGAGGTGGCGCCCATCGCGCGCGCGTCGGTTCCCGGCGCGAGCAGCGAGTCGAACGTCGGCCGGAAGCTCTCGACGAGCCACGCGGCGCGCACGATCCGGTCGCTCGACTGGGCTGCAAGCGTCTCCCAGCCCGTCGACGTTCCCGCGCCGATGCTCTGACCGAGATCGACGCAGTAGCTGTAGCCGCCCTGCCCGTCGTAGACGACGTCGAGCTCGGCGGTGTTGACCCAGCCGTTTCGCGTCGCGCTGCGCACGTTCACCTGCTCGCCGAGCGTCCAGGAGTTCACGACCATGGTCGCCGAGCGCGCCTCGGGAGCCGGGATCCCGAGTAGCGCCACCGCCGCGCCCGCAAGCACTCCGCGCACGAGCCCGATCGACTTCCGCATGTCACGCTCCCGTTTCAGGTGCGCGGGCTTGGTGCACTTCGTGTGCCAGCGCGGGAAGGGCGCGGCGGCGCTCGCATGATGGAGCGCGCTACACCGGGTGTAGTACGACGGATGGAGCTGCGGGCGACCTGCGCGTCCCCTGCGCGCGCGCTGCGCAAGCGCCGCCCGCGCGCGTCCGATACGCAAGACGATGGCGAGCCGGAACGCCGACGAGCACGCAGCGAACGAGACGACGGCGCTCGTGGCGGGCGTGGCGCACGAGATCAACAACCCGATCACGTACGTGCTCGCCAACCTCGCCGACCTCGAGCGTTCGTGCTCCGCGGTCGGCGAGGCGCTCGCGGGCTACCGCGCGGAGCTGCGCGCGCTCGCGGGCGCGCGCGCGGAGACGCGCATCGCCGACCTCGAGGCGAAGCTCGACGAGTGCGGTGGGCTCGCGCTCGCGACGGAGCTGCTCGCGGACGCGACCGAGGGCGCGCAGCGCATCCGCGACCTGGTGCGCGACCTGCTCGCGCTCTCGCGCGCGGGCGAGCGCACGCGCGCGCCGGTCGCGATCGCGGAGGTGCTCGAACAGACGCTGCGGCTCGTGTCGCGCTCGCTGTCCTCGCGAGCCGTGCTGGAGCGCGACTTCCGCGCCACGCGCGAGGTCGACGGCGATCGCGCGCGCCTCGGGCAGGTCTTCCTGAACCTGCTGCAGAACGCGATCGACGCCTGCGACTCCGCGAAGGGCGGCGTGCACCGGATCTGCGTGCGCACGCGCGACAGCGCGCGCGGCCTCTGTGTCGAGATCGAGGACAGCGGCCCGGGCGTTCCCGAATCGCTCGCTCGCAAGATCTTCGCGCCGTTCTTCACGACCAAGGCGCCGGGCGACGGCACGGGGCTCGGTCTGTACATCAGCCGGCAGATCGTCGCCGAGCACGGCGGCTCGCTCGAGCTCGCGCACGCGCCCTCGGGGGGCGCGCTCTTCCGCGTCGAGCTACCCGCGCGCGGCTGAGCCTGCGGCCGCGCGGTCCGCGAGCACGCGGGCGCGCGCCTGCGAGACGCGGCCCGCGGGGATGCCGCGATCGCCGTCGAGGAGACGCGCGAGCGCCGCGCGCTTGTCCGCGCCGCTGACGAGCCAGAACACGTTCCGCGCGCGATCGAGCACCGGGAACGTCAACGTCATTCGGTGTCGCCCCTGGTAGACGCCGGTCTTCGCGACGGCGAGGGTGGTCTCGTCCAGTGCAGCGTCGCCCGGAACGAGCGACGCAGTGTGACCGTCCGCGCCGAGGCCCAGGTGGATCACGTCGAGGACCGGCGGCTCACCCGCGAATCGCGCGAGCTCGCGCGCGTAGCGCCGCGCGGCGGAGTCGAGGTCCGCGTCTTCGACGGGCATCGCGTGCAGGTTGGGCGCGGGCAACGTCGCGAGCTGCGTCAGGTTCCGCTCGGCGCTGCCTGCGGGAGCGACGCGCTCGTCCACCTGGAACACGTGCACCACACGCCATTCGATCGCCTCGCGCGCGAGCGCGCGCAGCATCGGCTCGGGCGTGCGCCCGCCGGAGAGCGCGAGCGTGAAGATGCCGCGCGCGGTGATCGCCGCGCGCGACGCGGCCGCGACGAGCGACGAAGCACGCGCGCCGAGCGTTTCGGGATCTTCGAGAACCTCGAGCTCCATCCGGCGCCCTGCGCGCCGCTCGCTACGGCGCCAGGATCGGGTCGTGCCACCCGCCCGGCGGCGATACGTTGGCGTCGACCTCTTTCGGCCCCCAGGTTCCCGGCTCGTAGGTCAGCACGGGCGTGGGCGTCGCGATCAGCGGATCGACGATGCGCCAGGCTTCGTCGATGTAGTCCGCGCGCGCGAAGAGCGTCGCGTCGCCGCGCATCGCGTCGCTGAGCACGCGCTCGTACGCCTCGGGGTCGCTCGCGCGCGCGTTGCCGCAGGCGAGCATCTCCGCGGGCTGTCCGGCCATCTCCTCTCCCGTGCCCATCACCATCATGCCCATCGCGATGCTCACGTCGGGGCTGATGCGAAGCCGCAAGTGGTTCGAGCGGATCGAGTCGGTCGGAAAGATCGTGGGCGGACGGTGCAGGCGCACGAGCACCTCCGTGCAGGTCTCGGGCATGCACTTCCCCGCGCGCAGGTAGAACGGCACGCCCTGCCAGCGCCACGAGTCGATCTCGAGCCGCAGCGCCGCAAAGGTCTCCGTCGTCGAGTCGGGCGCGACCCCCGGCTCCTCGCGGTAGTCGCGGAACTGGCCGCGCACGACGTCGCGCGGTCCGAGCGCGCGGATCGCCTTCAGCACCTTCACCTTCTCGTCGCGGATCGACTCGGAATCGGTGCGCGCGGGCGCCTCCATCGCCAGGTTCGCCAGCACCTGGAACAGGTGGTTCTGCATCACGTCGCGGATGGTGCCGACCGAGTCGTAGAACGCGCCGCGGCCCTGCACGCCGAAGTCCTCGGCCATCGTGATCTGCACGCTCTCGACCGCGTTGC
>CAZMKX010000174.1:0-7152 GCA_964566375.1 uncultured Myxococcales bacterium | reverse complement strand
TTCCACGCGATCGACGTGCACAACCTGCCCGATTTCGAGTACCAGTGTGTACAGTGCCACTCGGCCCATCCGACAGGGCGCAAGGCGTCGCTCCAATACCTCGAGACGGAGCCGCTGGTCGCGGTCTGTCGCAACTGCCATGAGGAGTTCTGAGAGATGAATCGTGTGTCGCTGGCTCTCTTCTGTGCGGGGCTGCTCGCTCCCGCGTCTGCCGCGCTCGCCTACCCGGGTGGAACGCCCTCGTACGTCGCCGACGTCGCGCCGTACTGCGCGTCCTGCCATTCGTCGGTGTCGGAGGACACCCTGGCGGGCGTGCCCGCGCCGCGCGTCAGCGCCGAGCTCGCCGCGAACAAACACATCGCCAAGATCCAGAACGCGGGCGACGGCTCGCCGTACAACGGGCTCAGCGCGGTGCAGCGGCAGGAGCTGATCGCCGGCATCCAGAAGATCGACGCGGCCACCAAGGTGACTCTGAAGGCGCCCGCGAGCGCGAAGCCGGGCGAGGTGATCGAGGTGGTGGTCGAGGTCACGGGCGGATCCGCGCCGGTTCTCGGCGTCGCGCTGGTCGATTCGAACCAGCGCTGGCAGGCGAGCCCGGCGACGTCGGCGGGCTGGGAGGTGACCGCGAAGCCCGTCGTCACCGGTCCGGACGGGAAGCCGCAGACCAAGTTCACCGACGGTCGGAATCCCGCGCTGCGGCCGGGCGTCACGTACGTGAACGTCGACGGAATCACGGCCGATCCCGTCGCGGGCAAGTTCTCGACCGTGAAGGTGGCGTGGAAGCTGCGCGCGCCGGCGCAGGCGGGCGACGTTCCGCTCGCCGCGGTTCTGCTGTACGGAACGGAGATCTCCTCGCCGAACGGCGCCGTCGAGACACCCGTCGGCAAGGGCCCCGTGGGCGGCTTCACCGGCAGCGGCGGGCGCGTGAAGTTCAGCGACGTCCAGAAGATCGCGGTGAAGTGAGCGGAGCGAGCCGATGCCGGTCGACACGGAGACATTCAAGAAGGCGCTCGGCAGCTGGGCGAGCGGCGTCACGATCGTGACGTCGCAGGTCGGCGCGGAGCGCCTGGGCATGACCGTCTCGGCGTTCTCGTCGGTGAGCTTGTCGCCGCCGCTGGTGCTGGTCTGCGCGGACAAGAACTCCAACACCAACGCGCTCATCCAGAAGTCGCGCGCGTTCACGGTCAACGTGCTCTCGGGCGAGCAGAGCGCACTGTCGAATCTGTTCGCCGACAAGAAGCGCGAGGCGATCCGCTTCGACGGACTCGCCTGCACGCCCGGCGCGACGGGTTGCCCGCGCCTGCCGGGCGCGCTCGCGGCGCTCGACTGCCACGTGCGCGACGAGATCGATGCCGGCGATCACATCGTCTACATCGCCAGCGTCGAGGCCGCCGAGCTCGAGAGCTCGCTCGAGCCGCTCGTCTACTTCAAGGGCGGGTACAAGGCGCTCGTGCCGCGCTGAGGCGGACGCTCAGGCCAGCGCGCCGAGCCAGCGCCTCGGCAGGAGGCAGAGCAGCGCCGGCACGAACAGGATCGAGCCGAGCGCGTTCACGCCCATCAGGATCGAGAGCAGAAGGCTCATCTCGGCCGAGAAGCGCAGGCTCGAGATGGGGATCCAGAAGATGATCCCGACCAGCAGCGTCGAGGCCGTGAAGCCGATCGCGAGGCCGGTCGTGCGGATCGAGTGCTGCACGGCCTCGACCAGCGTCGGGAAGTGCGGCCGTTCCTGGAGCACGCGGTCGACGAGGTAGAGCGCGTAGTCGACCCCGAGCCCGACGCCGATCGCCTGCACCGGAAGCGTGTTGACGTCGATCGCGATGCCGAAGACCGACTGCACCGCAAGCGCCGCCAGCGAAGCGCTGGCGAGCGACGCCGTCAGCACCAGCGAGATCGTCAGGGAGCGGTAGCTGATCAGGATCGTGAGGAACGTGATGATGAAGACGAGCACGAGGCTCATGTCGCTCGACGCGCCGATCTCGTCGTTCGAGGCCGCCAGCACGCCGATCGAGCCCGCCGCGTAGCGCAGCTCCACGCCATCGCGGAGCCAGGTGCCGGTCGGAGCCAGCGAGAACTCGCCGCCCGCGGCGGTGCGCACCCAGAGCTCGTAGGGTGCGCGCCAGCTCGGCTGGCGGATCTCCGCCGCGAGTCCGTCCGGGCCTTCCCAATGCGAGCCGTCGACGGGCAGCGGCTCGCCGCCGTCCACACGGACCTCGAGTCGCGGCTCGACCGGCGGCAGGATCGGATTCAGCCAGCCGAGCTTCCGGATCCAATCGGCATCGCCGGGCCGCAAGCGGATCGAGAGGCTTCCGTCCAGGCGAACGTCTTCGACGAACCGCTCGAGCCGCTCGATCGCGCCGTCGACGGTCGGCGCACGGTGGTCGCGGTAGAAGACCCGGATCGCCAGCGAGTGGCTGTCGCGCGAGCGGTACGGATCGAGGATGCCGGGTGCGGGCACGCTCGTCTCCATCAGGTAGGAGATGCCCGAGATCTCCGCGGTCGTCTGCATCCACATCGCCCAGCGCGGATCGTCGTTGTGGAAGAGGCGATTGGTCTGCTTCTGCAGGTCGACGAGCGAGATGCTCCCGCCGGCGTTCTCGTCCGTCTCGAGCGCGCGCTGCAGCGACTCGATCAGCTTGAACGTGTCGGGCGTATAGACGCGGCCCGGGATGTCGGAGTGCGCGATTACCAGCAGGTCGTCGAGCCCGAAGAAGCGCGAGCCGATCTCGCGCGCGGCGACGTTGAAGTCCGCATCCGGGTACAGGATCGGCGTTCCCGGCCGGTGCTCGCCGACCGGCACGTCGCGCGCCAGCACGAAGCAGACTGCGGCGACCGCTGCGAAGACCGTCACGATTCCGATCGCGCCGCTGCGCGAGCCGACCAGGTCCGCAGCGGCCCCGAGCGCGCGCGCTGCGAGCGGCTGCACGTAGTGGCGCCGCTCGCTCGGAGCGGGCAGGTAGAGGATCAGGAGCCGGTTCAGCAGCATCTCGGTCACGATGATCGAGGCGGCCCAGAACGCACACAGCAGGCCCAGCTTCTGCATCACCGGGATCGTGGCGAGCGCGATGGTGAGCAGTCCGAAGCAGTCGGTGATGATCGCCAGCGAGCCGGGCAGGAGCAGCTCCGCCATCGAGCGGATGCACGCCTCGTCCTTGTCTCCTAGCGCCTCGTACTCCTCGTAGAATCGTTCGACGAACTGCACCGAGTGGCTGATCGCGCGCGCCGTGATCAACATCGGCACGACCAGGACGAGCGGGTCCAAGTTGTAGCCGGCCCAGGCCGCGAAGCCGAGACCCCAGATCACGTTGACTGCCGCGCCCGACATCGGCAGGAAGACGCCGTAGGCGCGCCGGAAGTACGCCCACAGGAGCAGCACCGAGACGACGAGTGTGAGCGCGAAGACGAGCAGGATCTCGGTGGCGAAGGCGTAGGTCCAGCCGAAGAGAAGCGGCTGCCCGGTCAGGTAGACCGTCACCGGGTACTCGGCTTCGATCCGCTTCTTCGCCGCCTGCATGTGCTTGAACAGCGCCCCGTAGTCGAGACGCGTCTCGACGAAGCTCGCGCGCACCAGCGCCGCCTTCTCGTCCATCGCGACCAGCGCGCCGAAGACCGAGGGGTTGCGCCGAACGCGCTCACGCAGCTCGGCGATCTCTTCGGGCGACTTCGGCATCTCTTCGACGAGTGCGGGGGAGAACAGCGTCCCGTCCTGGAGCACGCGCGCGTCGCGCGCCGTCCGGTGCGTCAGGCTCGTGACCAGGTTGTGGTCGACACCGGTCTCGGCGGTGCCGCTCGCCGGCGAGCGCACCACGCGGTCGGCCAGCGACACGAGCGCGTGTACCGCGCGCTCGATCGGGCCGCGCGGCTCGACGAAGGCACTGGTGGGCTTCGCGTTGATCTCGGCGTCGACGAGCGACGAGTCCATCCGCTCCGTGAGCTCCGCGATCGCGCGCAGGACCTCGAGAGTGTAGATGTCGCCCTCGCGCGGCACGATCGCGGCCACCACCGTGTTCGCGTTGCCGTACGTGTCGCGGTAGGCCTCGTAGGTGTGGATGAACGGGTGCGCGCGCGGCAGCAGATCGAGGTACTGCGTGTAGATCTCGAGGTGACGCATCTGCCAGGCGAAGAAGCCGGTGATCACCGCGATCGCGAGCGCGAACCAGTTCTTCCGTCGCGCGAAGAAGCGTGAGAATCGCTCGGCCCCGCTCACGATCCCTTCCCCCCGCGCACGATCCGGAACGACGCGCCTCCGTCCTCGGAACGCAGAATCAGCCCGCGCGGACCGACGGCGTACACCTGCTTCGCGTCGGCGAACTCCACGTCCGTGAGCGTCACCGGAAGCGTGGGCGACTCGGCCACGCGGAAGCTCCGGCCGGCGTCTTCGGAGAGTGCGAGCAGGCCGCCTTCGCCCGAGACGACCACGCGCGTCCCGCTGCCACCGACCCCGAAGAGGTCCTGCGTGATCGGCGAGGACACGCGCGACCAGGTCGCGCCGCCGTCCTCGCTGCGCAGGATCGCGCCTCCCAGCCCGACGGCGACGCCGGACACGCCCTCCGCGTCGAGCCACACGTCGAAGACGTAGAGATCCTCGGGTACCCCAAAGAGCTTTCCGCGCCGGCCGGGCGGCACCGCGTCCGCCATCCGCTCGATCGAGCCGAACTCTCCCGCCACTACCGCGTCGCTGCCGGCGCGCGTCACCCGGCCGAGGATCACGTCCTGCTCGCGCGGGATGCAGGTCCAGTGCGCGCCGCCGTCGCGAGTGCGAAGCTGCAGTCCGTAATCGCCGACCGCGAGCACGCTCGACGCCTCCGCGGTGTAGAGCCCGAAGACGTGGCGATTGAAGGGCGTCGGGCGCCGCGTCCAGGTCTCGCCGCCATCCTCGGAGCGGATCACGACGCCGGCACGACCCGCGGCCCAGATCTCGTCGCCCGGCCCGAGCGCGACGGCGTAGAGCGGCTCGTCCGTCCCCGTCGCCGGCGCCGTCCAGGTCTTGCCGCCGTCGTTCGACACGATCACCGAGCCGAAGTACCCCGCCGCAGCGACGCGCTCGCCGCGCGCCGCGACCGAGAACAGGTCCGCCTTGTCGTGGATTCCGTACCGGTCGGCCACGGTCCCGTCGGTGCTGCCGAGCTTGAACTCGCGGTCCGGGTTCACCTCGTCGGTGATGCGCTTCACCAGCGCGTCGTCGCCGAGCGACGCTGCGCCGCAGCGGATCTTCTCCGACAGCAGGCCCTGCGCGAGGATCGAGTACGCGTGACTCTGATCCTCGAGGAAGCGCCCGAGAATGCGCGACATGCCGCGCAGCGCCTCGATGTTCCCGCCCGCCGCAGCCGAGCCCGCGATCTGGCTGGTCAGCGACCGCCCATAGGTCGCCGCCGGGCCCTGCTCGCGCGAGAACCCCTCGAGCACCACCCAGGTCGCCGACTCCGTCGGCGCGTCCCACCCGCCTGCGGCGATGCGCGCGACCAGGGCCTCGAGCTCCGCGTCGTCGACGCTGGCGATGAAGCGATCGGCGTCCTTGGTCTGGAGCAGCTTGGGGTAGGTCGACTTCGTCTGGGCGATGGCGGCGGCGAGCTCGGGCGAGAGGTCCGCGCGTGCCGGACGCGCGAGCGCGAACGTCGCAACCAGAAGTCCGAACACGAGCGCGCCACGAAGCGGGATCACGACCAAACGGGAAGTCCTTTCGAGCTGCGCGCGGACTCTACGCGACTCGCGCGCGCCGCACAGGTCGGGACCCGCGCGCGCGGAAATCCATCGCGATGGTGCCCAGGACTGGACTCGAACCAGCACCCCATTGCTGGGACCAGGCCCTCAACCTGGCGTGTCTACCAATTTCACCACCTGGGCAGGTGGACCGGCATGGTTATAGAAGCGCGCGGACGCGCTTTCAACCTCAGCTCGGCGGTTTCGCGGGAGCGGGCGTCTCGGGCGGCGCGCTGGCCGGCGGAGCCGGTGGTGTCTCGATCGTCTCGAATCCGGAGGGAGCGCCGCCCGGCTCGCTCGGCGGAGCCGTCGATTCCGGCACGACCTCCGCCGGCGCGGACTCCGTCGGCGCGGCCGGCGCCTCGGTCGCAGGAGATTCGAGCAGATCCTGGGCGCTGTCGTCCGCCGCGAAGCGCGCGAGCGAGAACGCGAGCACCATGAACAGGATCGCGGAGGCCGTCGTGAGCTTGGTCAGGAAGTTCCCGGCGCCGCGTGCGCCGAAGACCGTGTTGCTGGAGCCCGCTCCGAGCGACACGCCGATGTCCGCGCCCTTGCCGTGCTGCAGCAGCACCACGACGATCAGGAAGATGCAGACCATGAAGTAGAGGACCTGAAGGAGAATCGTCACCGAGGCACCTCTGCGCGGCGTTCGCGGAAGCGGATGATCGCAGAGAAGCTCTCGGGGTCAAGGCTGGCGCCGCCGACCAGCGCGCCGTCGATGTCGGGTTGGGCCATCAGCTCGGCGGCGTTCTCGGGCTTCACGGAGCCCCCGTACTGGATCCGGATGCTCTCCGCCGCGCCGCCGAAGCGCTCGGCGAGCCGGGCGCGTACGAAGGCGTGCGCCTCCTGGGCCATCTCGGGCGTGGCGGTCTTGCCGGTGCCGATCGCCCAGACCGGCTCATAGGCGACCACGAGCTCCGCGGCCCGGCTCGCGTCGGCCTCGGCAAGCGATCCGTCGAGCTGGCTGCGCAGCACGTCGAAGGTGCGGCCCGCCTCACGCTCGGCGAGCGACTCGCCCACACACAGGATCGGACGCAGCCCTGCGGCCTGCACCGCGCGAACCTTCTTTGCGATGAATGCGTCGCTCTCGCCGAAGATCGCCCGCCGCTCGGAGTGTCCCAGGATCACGTAGCGACAGCCCGTGTCCGCGAGCATCGCGACCGAGACCTCGCCGGTGAAGGCGCCCTTCGCTTCGCAGTGCGCGTTCTGACCCGCGAGCGCCACGCGGCTCGTGCCGAGCGCCGCGCGAAGCGCCGACAGCGCCGTGAAGGGCGGGGCGATCGCGATCTCGACCTCCGACACGTCGCGAACGCGCCCGGCGAAGTCGCCCGCGAACGCGACGGTCTCGGCGATCGTCTTGTGCATCTTCCAGTTCGCGGCGATGAAGGGCGTTCTCACGCGCGGCTCCGCAGCGCTTCGACGCCCGGAAGTGCGCTGCCCTCGAGGAACTCGAGC
>CAZMKX010000173.1:0-7160 GCA_964566375.1 uncultured Myxococcales bacterium | reverse complement strand
CCTGCGGCGCCCTGGGCATGCCGATCAACTTCCACATCGCGGCCAGCGACACCGGATGGAACATGCTGTCGCGCGCGTCGTGGAAGTCCGCCGGCCCGGAGGTGAAGCTGGCCCTCGGCTCGGCCAACCTGTTTCTCGACAACGCCCGCGTGCTCGGCAACCTGCTCTACAGCGGCGTGCCGGAGCGCTTCCCGCACTGCCGCTTCGTCTCGGTCGAGAGCGGCATCGGCTGGATCCCCTTCTTCCTCGAAGCGCTCGACCACCAGGCGCGGGAGACCGCGCCCCACGAGCTCCGCCACCTGAAGCTCAAGCCCTCGGAGTACTTCCGGCGCCAGGTGTACGCCTGCTTCTGGTTCGAGACCCTCGCGCCCCAGCGCCTGATCGCCGACATCGGCGTGGGCAACGTGCTGTTCGAGACGGACTTCCCGCACCCGACCTGCCTCTATCCCGAGAACCGCGAGCACGTGGCCAAGGTGCTCGGGCAGCTCGACGCGAACACCCGACGGCGTGTGCTGCAGGACAACGCAGCCGAGCTCTATCGGATCCCGGTCGCATAGCCGCTCTTCTGGTGCGTGCGCGATCACACCTGATCACGCGGGGAGGAAGGACTCTCGTGGATGCCAAGACCCGGGCTTCGCTCGCCGCCGAGCTGCAGCAGCACCTGCGGGCCGGCACGAGCCCGCTGGCGGACCGTGAGCTCGAGAATCCGGTCGATGTGTACGACGACCCGGCGCGGCTCGAGCGCGAGATCGCGCGGCTGTTCCGCGGATTCCCGATCGTCGTCGGACACGCGAGCCAGCTGCGCGGGCCGGGCGACTTCCTGAGCGCCGAGGTTGCGGGCGTGCCGGTGCTCGTGGTTCGGGACGAGGACGGCACGGTGCGCGCGTTCGCGAACGTCTGCCGCCATCGCGGCGCCCGCGTCGTCGAGGAGGCGTGCGGGAACGCGCGCTCGTTTCGCTGCCCTTATCACGGCTGGGTCTACGGATCGGACGGCCGGCTGCGGGCGATCCCCGAAAGAGCGGCGTTCTCCGGGATCGATCCGAGAGACCGTCCGCTCGTGCCTCTGCCCGCCGAGCAACGCCACGGCTTGCTCTGGGTCGTGGCAAGCCCGGGCCCGGGCGGCTCCGTGGACGTGGCCGCCCACCTCGGCGCGCTCGATGTCGAGCTCGCGGGCTTCGGCCTCGACGCCTACGTCGAGGAGCGCAGCGTCTGGTTGCGGGACCGCCTCAACTGGAAGCTCGTCGTCGACGGCTTCCTCGAGGCGTATCACCTGCCGGTGCTCCACCCGACCACCGCCGGAGCGCTGATCCACGGCCGACCCGCGCCGTTCGCCGCCGTCGGCTGCCACGGCCGCATGGTCGCGGCTCGCAAGAGCTTCAGCCGGCTGCTCGACGCGAACCCCGCGGAGATCGACCTGCTCCGCCACGTCGCGATCGTCTACCAGCTCTTTCCCAACTCGGTGCTCGTCTGGCAGGGTGACCACTTCGAGCTGTGGACCGTCTTCCCCGAAGCGCGCGACCCCGGCCGCTGCGCGGCGCGTGTCAGCCTGCTCGCGCCCTCTGCACAGCTCGCCGAGCTGCGCCGGGAGCACTGGGACAAGAACTGGGCCGTGTTGATGGACACGGTCGAGCGCGAGGACTTCCGCGTCGCGCGCCAGATGCAGACGGGCTTCGCTGCGGGCGCACAGGATCGCGTCGTGTTCGGCCGCAACGAGCCGGCGCTGCAGCACTTCCACACGCAGCTCCGCGCCGCGCTCGGAGAGAGCGAGGCGTCTTGACCGGAGCGTACGAGGCACTGCACTACGAGGCCGCGGACGGCGTGGGTCTGGTCCGACTGGCGCGTCCCGAGAAGCTGAACGCGCTCGACGCCCGGATGGTGGCGGAGCTGCGAGCCGTGCTCGAGCGCGTGCGCGAGGACGCGAGCCTCCGGGCGCTCGTCGTCACGGGGTCAGGTCGTGCGTTCTCGGCGGGCGCAGACATCGCCGAGCTGGCCGCGCTCTCCGGTACGGAAGACTTCGTGCGCTTCATCGAGGCCATCCAGACGACCTTCGAGGCGCTCGAGGATCTGCCGCTGCCGACCGTCGCTGCGCTGAACGGCCTCGCGCACGGCGGGGGACTCGAGCTCGCGCTGGCGTGCGATCTTCGCATCGGCGCGAGCGACGCGACGCTGGCGCTGCCCGAGATCAAGCTCGGCGTCCTCCCGGGCGCCGGAGGCACGCAGCGCCTGCCCCGCTTGCTCCCCACGGCGGTGGCGAAGGAGCTGCTCTTCCTCGGCGGGGCGCTCGGCAGCGAGGCGGCGCTTCGACTCGGGCTCGTCAACGCCGTCGTCCCGCGCGAGCAGGTGCTGGACGACGCGCTCGCGCTTGCGCGGCGCCTGGCTGCGCTGCCCTCGCTCGCGCTCCGTGCCGCCAAGCGGCTCGCGCGCATCGCCGTCGAGGCGGACCCGCGCACCGGGTTCGAAGCGGAGCGCCTGGCGGTCGCGTCCCTGTTCGGCACGGCGGACCGGCGCGAGGGCATGGAGGCGTTCCTCGCGCGACGTGCTCCGATCTTCAGGGGGCGGTGACGTGCGGCTCGAGTTCTCCGAGCAGGAGCAGCTCCTCGCCGAGACGCTGCGGCGCTTCGCACGCGAGCGACTGCTTCCCGAGTACGCCGTCTGGGATCGCGGTGTGCCCTATCCGCGCGAGCGCCTACAGGAGCTCGCCGGCCTCGGGATCACCGGCATGCGCGTACCCGCGCGGCATGGAGGCCTCGAAGCGACCTACACGATGGCGGGGATCGCGGCGGAGGAGCTCGCACGCGGCGACCACAACGTGACGCTGTTCCTGCAGCTCGCGCTGATCGCGGGCGATCTGCTCGCCGCCTCGGGGACGGCTTCCGTGCAAGAGACGTGGCTCCCCGCACTCGCCGCGGGCGAGCGGATCATCGCCTTCGGGCTCACCGAGCCCGGCGTCGGATCCGACGCCGCCGCGCTCTCGACGAGCGCGCGCCGCGACCGCGACCACTGGGTGGTACGCGGAGAGAAAGCATCGATCACCTTCGCCGGGATGGCCGATGCCTGCATCGTATTCGCGCGCACGGGCGCAGCGGGCCCGAGCGGGGTGAGCGCGCTGCTCGTGCCGCTGGACCACCCGGGCGTCGCGCGGAGCGTGTACCGGAGCCCGGGCGAGCGGCTGACGCAGCGCGGCTCGCTGACCTTCGACGACGTGCGCGTGCCGCAGGACCACCTGCTGGGCCGCGAGGGCGAGGGCTTCTCGCACGCGATGAGCGCCTTCGACTACAACCGCGCGATCATCGCCCTGGCCTGCCTCGGTACGGCGCGCCAGTCTCTCGACGAGACCGTCGAGTACGCGAAGCAGCGGCGCACCTTCGGCAGGTCGCTGGCTCAGCACCAGAGCGTCTCGTTCCAGATCGCCGAGCATTTGACCCACGTCGCGGCCGCGCGGCTCCTGGCCTACGACTGCCTCGCCCGCCGCGACCGCGGAGAGCCCCACACGCGCGAGGCGGCGATGGCGAAGTGGCTGGGGCCGAAGGTCGCCGTCGAGGCGATCCACGCCTGCATCCTGCTGCACGGCTGGATCGGCTACGACCAGGACCTGCCCCATGAGCAGCGCCTGCGCGACGTGATGGGCCTCGAGATCGGCGACGGGACACCCGAGATCATGAAGGCGGTGATCGCGCGCGAGACGTTCGGGCGCGAGTTCGCAGCGCACCGCTAGAGCGGAAGGCTCCATGCTCCCACACCCCGAGACGGCCCGAGACGGCCCCACTCGGCGCGAAGACCGCGCTCGTGACCGGCGCGTCCCGCGGAATCGGTCGAGCGACCGCGCTCCGCCTCGCGCACGACGGCGCAGCCGTGGCGGTGAACTATCGCCGCGACGACGCGGCGGCCGCCGACACGGTGCAGGCGATCACGGCCCGCGGAGGTCGCGCCTTCGCCGTCCGCGCGGACCTCGAGGACGCGGCGCAGGTCGCCGCCATGTTCGCGGACGTGCGCGAGCGGTTCGGCCGTCTCGACGTGCTGGTCGCCAACGCCGCGGCCACGGCCTTCCGTCCGCTCCTCGAAACGCGCGACCACAACGTAGAGCGCACCTTCGGGATCACGGTCACCGGCTTCCTGCGCTGCGTTCGCGAGGCGGTGCCGCTGATGGACGGCGGCGCGATCGTCGCCGTGTCCGGGATCGACACGCTGCGGGTGCTCCCCGGCCACGGGACGCTGGGGGCTGCGAAGTCCGCGCTGGAGACCCTGGTGCGCTATCTCGCCGCCGAGCTCGCGCCGCGCGGTATCCGGGTGAACGGGGTGAACCCCGGCTACGTCGAGACCGACTCGGCGCGCCTGTATGCCGGGCCGGAGTACGAATCCCGCGTGCGCGCGGAGTGGGCGGCTCGAACGCCGCTCGGCCGGGTCGGACTGCCCGAGGAGGTGGCCGATGTAATCGCCTTCCTCTGCTCGTCCGAGGCGAGTTTCGTCTGCGGCCACACAGTCGTCGTCGACGGCGGCCGCACGCTCTGGTGAGCGGGCGTTCGTCCCTCAGTGCGGCTTGCTCGCCTCGTCCGCCAGCGCGCCGGTGACGCCCCCGCACTTCTCGAGCACTTCGCGCAGCACCGCGACCCGACGCCGCCGGCGCTCGCGCTTGGCGTCCGTATCGCACAGTCGGTCGAGCACCTCTCCTGCCCAGGCGATGTGCTTGCGCGTGCGGCGCACGACGTCCTCGAGCAGCTCGATCGTGGGCGCATCGCAGATCTGGTCGGTCTCGCGCATGGTCCGCTCGTAGACCGCGAGCAGGTGCGGCTTCAGCACTTCGAATACGCCCGCGATCTTCTCGATCGTCAGATCCGGTCTCTCTGGATCCGCGAGCTCCTGTATCAAGCTCGCGAAGCCGTCGTTCGCGGCCTCGCTGGCTTCGATCGCTCGGCGTCCGCAGCGCAGCTCCGGGAGTCGCTTCCCCAGCACGTCCGCGCTCTGCGCACACTCCCATACGATCTTGCCCAGACCGGTCTTCACCGGCACTTCCGGGATGGTCGCGATCCACCCGCCGAGGAGCATCATCGTCCACTCCTCGGCGTAGCGGAAGTTTCGCACGCGTCGAGCGATGGCCTCGACGTCGTACCGGCCGTGCAGCTCGCGGAGATCCGCGGGCACCTCGAAGGCACCGTACGGCGCGAAGGTGGTGCGCTCGTCGGGCGCGTAGCCCGGATACATCCGGTCGCTCACGGCGTCGCCCTCGCTCCCTCGGAGGCCTTGCGCGCCCGATGGCGCTCCCGGAGGATGCGTGCCGCAGTCTGGAGCGTATCGCGCGAGGGCCCATCTCCCGACACCTGCGCGAGCTCGCGCAGCTCGTCCTCGGTGAAGCCCGCCTCGCGCCGGTCCTCGTACGCGATCGGAATGGCGGCGTCCTTCCGATCCGAGCGCGCGCCTCCGAGGCTGAACTGCTTGTCCACCTGCTTCCTGAACTCTTGGGCGCGCTTGAGTCGCTGCGGATCGTCCTTGCAGAACTCCTTCACCCAGTCGCTGCCGAAGCGGACGTGCGTGAGCTCATCCGCCAGGACGAAGTCGATCGCCTGTCCCATCGTCTCGTCCTTGGTTTGCTGCGCATAGCGGATCATGTCTCGGAACACGTCGCACGCGAGCCCTTCCAGCCCGCGGTTCACTCCGGCGACGCGCAGGGCCGGATCGTCGGCACACGCGCACTCGAACAAGAAGGTGCTCTCCGGAAACATCCCGGGCTCGCCACCGACGTACTCGAGCAGCTTCTCGTAGATCTGAACGTGCCGCGCCTCGTCCCAGCACTGCCGCGCCATGTTCATCTTGAACTCCCACGGCGCGTCCGGGAAATCCCAGAGCGAGCGGCCGGCACCTTCGAGCGCCTGCAGCTCGCCGGCGAAGATGCCGTGCATGCGCAGCTTCAGGCGCGACTTCACCGCCGCGTCGTCCGGGCGAAGCGGCTCGTTCAACGTGACCAGCGCGAACGCGGGGCCGTACTCTTCGAAGAGATCTTCGGCCGCGGTGCCGCGCACCGATTGCTCGATGATCGGCGTGAACTTCTCGAACGCGTTCACGACGGCATCGACGTCGTCCGGGAGCTGAGCGAGAACGGTCGCCAGAGCGTTCGGCTGTCGCACGAAGCGCCCGTCGCGCGCGAGCTCGTCGTAGTGGATGAACCTCTTCATGCCTTCTCCTCCGAATCGACAGGCCCGATGCTACGGCACAGTGCTGTAGAGCGTCAACATCGTTGTTGAGTTTGTCGATCGGCGCTGGCATCGTACGATCCGATGAGGCGCACTCCCGCTCCCGCTCCCCCGCGCAGACGCGACTTCGAGCAGAACCGCGCCCGGATCCTGCGGGCCGCGCTCGCGCTCGCAGCCGAGTGCGGCCCGGAGTCCCTGAGCGTGTCCGAAGTCGCACATCGCGCGGGCATCAACCGCACGACGGCGTACAAGCACTTCCGCACCCGCGACGCGTTGCTCGGCGCGGTGATGGAGAGCCTTGCCGAGACGGTGACCGATCTCCTGTCGGCGCCGATGGCGCTGGACGAGCGCATCGAGCAACTCGCTCGCTACTTCGTGGTCCACCCTGAGATCGCGCGCCTCGCGCTTCACCAGCTTCTGGCGCAGAATCCGTTCCCGCGCAGCGCTTGGAAGCGCTACGTGAGCGAGATCGAACGCCTGACCTCGGGGACGGCCGGGCAGCCCGGCGTCGATGCGGAGATCCTCGCGCACGTCCTAATGGCCGCGGCCCTGCTCTGGTCGCTCCGGGTCCGCCAGGAGTTCGACGACGAAGAGGCGATCGAGCAAGCGACGGCGCGCCTGGCCCGAGAGGTGAAGCGCCTCCTGCTGCACGGCGCGCTGCGCGAGGAAGGGGCCGCTCGCCCGGTGGCATCGAAGCGAACGAACCGATGATTCGCCTCCGGCCCGCGCGCCAGCGCCTACAGCGCTGGCTCTAAGAACAATCCCCCGGTCCCGCCGCCCAACGCAGCCCGGACGGCGCTCCAGCCACCTGTCACCCGGCAGGAAGCCCCGGTAGCAGCGCCCCGCCCTTCTCAACCCGCGCCTTCGGCTCTCGTTGCTCCGCTGCCTCCCGTCGACCGCACCCTCGCCCTTCGCGGCGACGCCTTCGGCAAATCCCGCGCCCTCCGCAGAGCCTCCGTTCACGGGCTCTGCCTC
>CAZMKX010000172.1:3947-7163 GCA_964566375.1 uncultured Myxococcales bacterium | reverse complement strand
TCGTCGCTCTGGCGGCGCCGGCGTCTTCGTCGTCCACCGGCCCGCAGCCGGGCACGGCAGGGGTTCCCGCGGGAGGCGGCTTCGAGGCGGAGCCCACCTGCACGTCGTGCCACACGGGCTTCCCGCTCAACTCGGATGGCCGCGGCGCCCTTACACTCTCGGGTGTCCCCAAGCGCTACGTCCCCGGCCAGACCTACCCGCTGGTGCTCGAGGTCCGGCATCCCGACGAGGACCGCAAGCGCTGGGGCTTCCAGCTCACCGCGGTCTCCGCGAAGAAGCTGACGGGCGCGGGCGAGTTCGTCGTCACGGACATGCCCAACACGCAGCTCATCCGCGGCGCGGTCGGCGACCGCGAGTACATCAGCCACTCCTACTACGGCACCGGCGTCGGTGAATCGGGCGGGCACAGCTGGAGCTTCAGCTGGGTCGCGCCGCCCGCGGGCTTCGGCCGGGTCGCGTTCTTCGGCGTCGGGAACGCCTCGAACCTCGACGGCTCGAAGGAAGGCGACCGGATCTACGCACCGACCCCCAAGCCGCTCGCGACGACGGATCCCGCGTCACCCCGATCCCAGGAGAAGACGAGATGAGATTCTGGCAGGCCGTTTCGTTCACCGAGCCGGAGCAGCTCGTCGAGATCGCGAGGATCGCCGAAGAGGTCGGCTTCGAGGGCATCCTGGTCTCGGACCACCTCTTCTTCCCTGAGAAGCTCGCGTCGAAGTACCCGTACACACCGGATGGTGTTCCCGGCTTCACGCCCGAGACCGCCTGGCCGGAGCCGTTCTCGCTCGTCGGCGCGATGGCGGCCGCGACGCGGCGCATCCGATTCGCGACGATGGTCTACATCCTTCCGCTGCGGCACCCGCTCGAGGTCGCGAAGGCGACCGCGACCCTGGACGTGCTCTCGGGCGGTCGCTTCATCCTGGGCGCGGGCGCGGGCTGGATGAAGGAGGAGTTCGATCAGCTCGGCGTCGACTTCAAGACGCGCGGCGCGCGCTTCGACGAGTCGATCGACGTGCTGCGGAAGCTCTGGAATCCCGGAATGAGCGAGCACCACGGCCGCTTCTTCGACTTTCCGCGCCTGCAGATGAGCCCGGCCCCGGCACGACCGGTTCCGATCTACATCGGCGGCGCGAGCCCGGCGGCGCTGCGCCGCACCGCGACGCGCGGCGACGGCTGGCTCGGAAACGGCTCGGATCCCGCGGAGGCGGCGCGCATTCTCGGCGAGCTCGCTCGCCTGCGCCGCGAGGCCGGCCGTGAGCGGCTGCCGTTCGAGGCGATCGTGCCGCTCACGTCGCCGCCGGACGCCGACGTGCTCCGCACGCTCGAGGACCGGGGCGCGCACGGCACCGTCAGCTACCCGTTCACCTACGCGCTCGGCCCGACATCCACGATCGCGGCGAAGCGCCGCTATCTCGAGGGGTACGCGGAGAACGTGATCCGCAAGGTGCGCTGATGGCGGATCTCGCGGCGATCGAGGCGCGCCTCACCGCTCCGGGCGCGCCGTTCGAGATCGCGGTCGAGGACGTGCTCGGCGCGCGCATGCCCGTCTTCGCCAACCGGCTGCGCTCGTTGCGCGCCCTGCTCGAGCAGTCTGCGGCGCACGGCGAGAAGGAGTACCTCGTCCACGGCAACCGCCGGATCACCTACGCGGAGCACCTGCGCGTGGTGGCGAGCGTGGCCCGCGCGCTGCGCGAAGGCTTCGGCGTGGAGGCAGGAGATCGCGTCGCGATCCTGGCCGAGAACTGCCCGGAGTGGATCGTCGCCTTCTGGGCGGCGCAGGCGCTCGGCGCGGTCGCCGTCGGCTTGAACGGCTGGTGGGCCGGCGACGAGATCGTGCACGGCGTGCGCGATTGCGATCCGAAGCTCCTGATCGCAGACCGCAAGCGCCTGCAGCGCGTTCCCTCCGGAGCGCTCGGCGTTCCCGTCGTCGAGATCGAGAGCGACTTCGAGAAGCTCTGGAGTCACGACGCGCGCGCGACGCTGCCCGACGTCGCGATCGCGGAGGACGACCCCGCCGCCATCCTCTACACGAGCGGGACCACGGGCCGCCCGAAGGGCGCCGTCAACACGCAGCGGAACGTCCTGGCGCTCGTGGGCTTGCAGTTCTTCCACGGCGCGCGCGCGATGCTCGCCGCCGCGGCGGACGGCCGTGTGCCGACGGGCCCGCCGCGGCCGACCTGCGCGCTCGTCACCACGCCGCTCTTCCACGTCTCGGGGCTCTACACCGGCGGGGTGACGATGCTCGCGAGCGGCGCGAAGACCGTGTGGAGACAGGGCCGCTTCGATCCCGAAGAGGTCATGCGCACGATCGAGCGCGAGCAGGTCACGTCGTGGGGACCGATGGGCACGATGGCCTACCGCGTCGTGCACCACCCGAACGTGGCGAAGTACGACCTTTCGAGCGTCACGAGCATCGGGTCCGGCGGGGCGCCGACGAGCCCCGAGCTGCAGGAGAAGATCCGCGAGGTCTTCCCGTCCGCGCGCGCGAGCCTGGGCCTGGGCTACGGGCTCACCGAGTGCACGGCGCTCGCGACGATCGCGTTCGGCGACGACCTCGTGCGCCACCCGTTCTCGGCGGGACGGCCCCTGCCCACCGTCGCGCTCGAGATCCGCGGTCCCGACGGCCGCGTGCTTCCGGAAGGCGAGACCGGCGAGATCCACGTGCGCAGCCCGCTCGTGATGGCCGGCTACTGGCGCAATCCCGAGGCTACCGCGCAGTCGATCCTCGAGGACCGCTGGCTGCGCACGGGCGACGTCGGCAAGCTCGTCGACGGGCGGCTGTACATCGACGCGCGCGCGCGCGACCTGATCCTGCGCGGCGCCGAGAACGTGTATCCCGCCGAGATCGAGCAGCGTCTCGAAGCGCACCCCGACGTGCTCGAGGCTGCCGTCGTCGGTGTGGACCACGCGGAGCTCGGCCAGGAGGTGAAAGCGATCGTCGTGCTCCGGCCCGGCGCGCGCGCGACACCGGAGCGGCTCGGCGCCTGGGTGGCCGAGACGCTCGCGGCGTTCAAGGTTCCCGTGCACTGGGAGCTCCGCGCCGAGGCGCTGCCGCGCAACGCCACCGGCAAGGTGCTGAAGAACGTGCTGACGGGCACGGCCGAGAATCCCTTCGTCGCCGAGTAGTACACTTCCCGGACCGGAGGGAGGAGTCGACATGGCGAAGTCGGAGATCCAGGGACGCTGCGACGCGCGCTTCAAGCGCGTGCGCGAGCT
>CAZMKX010000172.1:0-3847 GCA_964566375.1 uncultured Myxococcales bacterium | reverse complement strand
GCCGTGGTGGACGCCGGGGACCGACCACGGCTATCACGCGCTCACCTACGGCTGGCTGGTCGGCGAGCTGATCCGGCGCGTGAGCGGAATGGGCGTCGGCCGCTACGTGCGCGAGCACATCTCGGCGCCGCTCGGCGCGGAGTTCTGGATCGGATTGCCCGAAGAGCTCGACGCGCGCACGGCGGATCTCCACCAGGGCCCCATCTCGACCGAAGGCCCGAACATGCTCGCGCAGATCCAGGCCGAGCCCGAGGGCGTGCTGGCCAAGGCCTTTGGAAATCCGCCGGTGCTGCTGATGAGCCCGAACTCGCGCGAGTGGCGAGCGGCGGAGCTCCCCGCCGCGAACGGGCACACCACTGCCCCCGCGCTCGCGCGCATCTACGCGGCGCTCGCGAACGGCGGCGAGCTCGACGGCGTGCGCATCCTCTCGCGCGAGGCGATCGAGCGCGCGCGCACTCAGGAGTCACTCGGCCCGGATCGCGTGCTGCCGATGGTCACGCGCATGGGGCTCGGCTTCATGCTGCCGCCGGCGAACGAGCCGCTCGGTCCGAATCCGCGCACGTTCGGTCACGGCGGGGCCGGGGGGTCGCTCGGCGTCGCGGATCCGGAGGCGCGCGTCGGCTTCGGCTACGTCATGAACCTGATGCACACGGGACCGTGGCTCGCCGATCCGCGTCCGCGCGCGCTGCTCGACGCGCTCTACGAAGCGCTCTGAGCGGAGGGCGCCGCGCAGCCCGTCGCGGGCACTCCTGTACCATGGGACGCGCATGAGCCAGTGGATTCCGATCGGTCGCTTCGCGCAGCTCTCGGGCTTCACGGTGCGTGCGCTGAGACACTACGAGAGCCTGGGGCTGCTCGTGCCGGGGCGTGTGGATCCCGACAGCGGCTACCGCTTCTACGACCCGGCGCAGCTTCCCGACGCGCTGCGCGTGCGTCTGCTGCGCGCGCTCGAGATGCCGTTGCCCGACGTCGTCGCGGTCATGCGCGATCCCGAAGGCGCGGCCGCGCTCGAGGTGCTCCGCGACCACCGCGCGCGCGTCGCGAGCCGGCTCGGCGAGCTGGCGCAGCAGCTCGCGCGGCTCGACGAGTGGCTGGGCGGCGCACCGCAGGAGCTCGACGCCGAGCTGCCCGCGCTCGACGAGCGGAGCGCCGGTGCCGACACCGATGAGGATCGCCCGGTCGAGCCGCTCGAGCGCGCGTTCCTCGGCCTGTTCGGCCCGCCCGGAAAGCCCTAGGGCAGCGGCAGCGCCGTCGTCGTCCAGGCTGTGACCCAGCTCACCCTCTCCGCCGATCACCGCGCCGTCGACGGCGTCGTCGGCGCGCGGCTCCTCGGCGCGATCCGTCCGCGCCTCGAGAATCCGCTCTCACTGCTCGTCTGAGGTCAGCCGAGGGCCCGTTCTCGACGCTGCGAATTTCCGCCGAGAAACCTCGTCACGCGTGAGCCGGGTCACGGCCCTCGAGATCGTCGAACGCGAAGCTCCGTCCTGCGTCATCGGTGTGGTCGCAAACGCGCGGTCACGTCGCCCGTGAACAAGGCAGCCTTGGGGGGAGCCTCGTGCCGAAGTCCGTCCTGCGTCCACTCGTCGTGATCGCCTCGTTCGTATGCTTCGTCACATCCGCCACGGCGCAGGACGTGACCGTGCGGTGGATCCCGTCCACGTCGGTGGGGGTCGCCGGTTACAACGTCTACATCGCGCCGCCCACATCCGGTGCACTCTCCGCGACACCGATCGATGTCGGACGGCCGGCCGTCGACGTGAACGGCATAGCGTCGGCACGCATCACCGGCGTCGATCGATCGCGCACGCTCGCCATCGAGATGACGTCCTACGACGCGTCGCGACTCCAGTCTGCGCGCTCCAACCGCGTCATCCTCGCGGCGATCGGTGAGTCCCTCGGCGATCCGCTCGTGACGGCTGACTTCACGGGCCGGGCCGCGGGAACCCACGCGGTCGGTTTCTTCGACTGGGGCGGAACGTTCCTGCTGGCGCAGCGCAGCGATGGCAACATCGTCGACGCAGCCCCGACCACCTGGGTCAGCGCGGCGTCGCGCTATCTCGGGGGCAGTAGCTCGACGTGGGGTCCGTACGAGATCTCGGGCAGGGTCTATCTGGCCACCGCGGGCGCGCGTGCAGGCGTCGCCGTTCGCGTCGGGAGCTCGAGCCCGATCTCGGGATTCCTGCTGGGTTCCGACTCCCGCGGCGTGTTCTCGCTCGAGCAGCGCGGAAAGTCTCTCCTGATCTGCGCGAGCTCCGTCTCCACCGGCGTGAGCGCGCTCTCCTATCGCTGGTTCAAGTTCAAGCTGCGCTACACGAACCCGTCGAGCCGCTCGCGGCTGCGCGCGAAGGTCTGGCGTGATACCGAGGCCGAGCCGCTCGCCTGGCAGGCCGACTGCTGGACCGACGTGCCCCCGGCGAGCGATTCGGGCGTCTTCGCGCTCTATCGCGACAACGGTGGCACCGTCTACTGGGACGACCTCGAGGTCCGGCCGGTCACCGGCGGGCTCGCCCCGATCCCCTGAGCCACGCCGCGCTGGAATCGCCTCGTGTCCCCGCCGATGCGCTTCGGGTCGAAAGCCGCGAGGCCGGAGCTCCGCATCCCGCGCGTCACCAGGCGCGGGCAAGCGCCGACGTCGGACGGGCCGGAATGCGTCGCGGCGATCGGGCGCTCCCGGGTCAGAATCTAGGCGAGTTCGTCCGGGCTGCGACTCCGCCGTCGGCGATGATCGCCGCGCCGTGCACGTACGACGCGTCGTCGGAGGCGAGAAAGAGCGCCACGGCCGCCATCTCTTCGGGCTTGCCGAGACGACCGCACGGGATCTGGCGATTCCAGCCGGCCGCGCCGCCCGTGGCCTCGACGGCCGCGAGCAGCGGCGGTGTTTCGATCGGCCCGGGCAGGATCGTGTTGATGCGAACGCCGCGGGCCGCGTTCTCGACTGCGGCAGTCTTCGTGAGATTCACGACCGCGGCCTTCGCCGCGCCGTACGCGCCGAGGCCTGGCTCGCCCGCGACCGCCGCGCCGGACGCGATGTTGATGATCGAGCCGCCGCCCTGCGCCGCCATCACGGGCAGCGCCGCGCGAATGCCGTAGAAGACACCATCGAGTGTCACGGCCTGGGTGCGACGCCAGTCGGCGTCGGAGATCGACTCGAGCGGCCCGGGAAGAACCGCGGCGGCGTTGTTCACGAGCACGTCTAACCGACCGAAGCGGGAGCTCGCCTCGCGCACGAGCGCCTCGACGCGCCGCGGATCCGAGACGTCGCCCGCGAACGCGCTCGCGCGCCCGCCCGCCGACTCGATCTCGCTGGCCACGCGCGCGGCCGCGTCGGCGTTCAGGTCGTTCACCACCACCGCCGCGCCCTCGGCCGCGAAGCGCAGCGCCGTCGCGCGGCCGATTCCGGAGCCGGCACCGGTCACGATCGCGACCTTGCCGCGCAGCCTGTCTGCCATGCGAGTCTCCTCGAGCGCCGCGTCGGGCCGCGGAAATTGGCTTGTCGCCCCTGGTGGAACGTGTTCTAATTTTCACCCCGGACGCTGCCGAAGTCCACCGCGGCGACGGACCTCGTCCGGCTTTCATCAGGGAGGATCCATGGCGCGCTTCCCGTTCAGCTACGCGAACAGCTGGTACCTGATGCTCTACTCCGACGAGCTCGAGCGAGGGGCGGTGAAGCGCCTGCGCTACTTCGACCGTGAGCTCGTCGCGTATCGCGGCGAGGACGGCGCGGCGCACGTGCTCGACGCATATTGCCCTCACCTCGGCGCGCACCTCGGCCGCGGCGGCAAGGTGATCGGGTCGAGCCTGCAGTGCCCCTTCCACGCCTGGGAGTTCGGCGGCGACGGGAAGTGCG